>JANONL010000456.1:0-2061 GCA_031420815.1 Sphingomonadales bacterium
ATCTGCTCGACATGGGGCTTTTCGGTTTCGATCCAGAGCAGGTCAGCGCCGTTCTGCAGCGAGGTGATGCTGTCGAGGACGCAGCGGTCTTCGCCAGTGCCTTCGCGGAACTGGAACAGGTTCGATGGTAGGCGCTTGGGACGTAGCATCTTGCCGTCACGGTTGATTATGACATCACCGTTGCGTGCGGTCGCCGGGTCGATTTCTTCGCAATCCAGGAAGCTGTTATACTGGTCGCCGATGTCGCCGGGGACGTTGGAAACCGCGATTTGTTTGGTCAGGCCAGCGCCGAGCGAGTCGGTGCGTGTGACTATGATGCCGTCGTTTATCCCGAGTTCGAGGAACGCGTAACGACAGGCGCGGATTTTGGCGAGAAAGTCCTCGTGCGGAACGGTAACTTTGCCGTCCTGATGGCCGCACTGCTTTTCGTCCGAAACCTGGTTTTCGATCTGCAGCGCGCAGGCACCTGCTTCGATCATTTTCTTGGCGAGCAAATAGGTTGCTTCGGCGTTACCGAAACCGGCGTCGATATCGGCGATGATCGGCACGACATGCGTTTGGAAATTCTCTACCTGGTCGAGCAAGGCCTTTTCCTTGGCGGTATCACCCGTCGAACGGGCGGCGTCGATGTCGCGGAAGAGGAGGCTTAATTCGCGGGCGTCGGCTTGACGCAGGAAGGTGTAGAGTTCCTCGATCAGCGCAGGAACGCTGGTTTTCTCATGCATCGATTGGTCGGGAAGGGGGCCAAAATCGGAGCGCAGTGCGGCGACCATCCAGCCCGAGAGATAGAGATATTTGCGTTTCGTGGTGCCGAAATGCTTTTTGATCGCGATCATCTTCTGCTGCGCGATGAAGCCGTGCCAGCAGCCCAGAGACTGGGTGTATTGGCTTGAATCCGCGTCATAAGCTGCCATATCTTCGCGCATGATTTTGGCGGTGTAGCGGGCGATGTCGAGGCCGGTCTGGAAGCGGTTTTGCAGGCGCATGCGGGATACAGCTTCGGCGCTGATACCATCCCATGTTCCGCCTTTGCTGGTGATAAGCTGGCCCGTGCTGATTATGTGGTCCTGGTACGACATTGACAATTCCTTCAAGGAGACTGTGTTCCTGGCTCCGATGTTGGCGAAAGTGACGCGCGGAGGCGAGTCAAATTTGTCATATTTGTTGTATGTGCGTCGCACAAATTATGATTATTCTTGTAATGTTGTAATAAAAATGACAATATAAAGGTATGGATAATAAGCTATATGCAGGCCATGCGGTGCGGCGGATACGGCGGGCGAACGGCCTAACGCAGGCGGCGATGGCCCAGGCTTTGGACATTTCTCCGAGCTATCTCAACCTGATAGAGCGCAATCAACGCCCCCTTACCGCCGCGCTCCTGCTCAAACTGGCCGAGCGTTACGACTTCGACCCGCGCACGCTTACCGGGGCAACACCGGGCGGTGGGGTCGAGGCAATCCGGCGTCGCTTAACCGACCCGATGTTTGCAGACCTGACGATCGACCGCGCGCAAGTCGAGGAATGGATCGCCGCCAGCCCCGACGCTGCCGAAGCTTTTGCGCGGGCTTTCGACCGGCTTTCGGGCGGCAAGCACGGCGGCGCGGGGGCCGCGAACATCGAGCCCGAAGCCATCGCCGCGGTGCGCCGTGAAATCGAACGGTGGCGCAACCACTTCGCCGATCTCGACGCGCAAGCCGAAACGCTCGCCGACGAATTGCGCATTACCAGCGCCGACCTGTATGCTGCAATCAGCGAACGGCTGCGGGTCAAACACCAGCTTTCGATCCGCATCCTGCCGGTCGATGTGATGCCAGGCCACCTCCGCCGCCTCGACCTCCACGCACGCCAGCTCCAGATCAGCGAACTGCTCGACTCCGCAAGCCGCACGTTTGCCGCCGCATATCAGCTCGCCCAAATCGAAGCCAAAACCGAAATCGACGCGCTCGCCAGCGGCGCAACCTTCACCGACCGCGCGGGTGAACGGCTCTACCGCCGCCACCTGATCAGCTATTTCGCCGCTGCCGTGATGATGCCCTACGCACGGTTCCTGCGCGCGTG
>JANONL010000457.1:0-16119 GCA_031420815.1 Sphingomonadales bacterium
CGGGCGATGGGAGCGGATGCGATTTTGATTATCGTTGCTGCACTTGAGGACGCAGCGATGGTTGAGATAGAGAACGCGGCGCTGGCAGAAGGGCTGGATGTGTTGGTCGAAGTGCATGACGAGACGGAAATGGAGCGCGCGTTGTCGCAGCTCCGGTCAAAGCTGATCGGCGTCAACAATCGGAATCTTAAAACCTTTGAAGTTGACCTTTCCAACACCGAGCGGCTCGCAGCAATGGCGCCGGACGATGTATTACTGGTGTGCGAGAGCGGAATTTCGACCCATGCCGATTGCCAGCGCATGGCGGCGGCCGGGGTAAGGACATTCCTTGTCGGCGAGAGCTTGATGCGGCAGGATGATATCGAAAATGCCACGCGCATGTTATTGACCGGCGAATGACCAAACTTACCCATCTCGATGACAGCGGCGCGGCGCATATGGTCGATGTTTCGGCCAAGGCCGATACCGTTCGCGAGGCCGTTGTCGAGGGGTGGATCACGATGTCCGCCGAGGCGCTGGTCGCGATCCGCGAAGGCAGCGCGAAGAAAGGCGACGTTCTCGCAACAGCGCGCATTGCCGGGGTCATGGCGGCGAAGAAAACGAGCGAACTTATCCCGCTGTGCCATCCATTGTTGCTGTCCAAAATATCGGTCGATTTTGCTTTCGAAGATGATGGCATTCGCGCCACCGCATTGGTCCGCCTTACGGGGCAAACCGGGGTTGAGATGGAGGCGATGACGGCAGTGTCAGTCGCGCTCCTCACGATTTATGACATGGCGAAGGCTTTGGATAAGGCGATGGTCATCGGTAATATCCGCTTGCTGGCCAAAACCGGCGGGAAGTCCGGCGATTGGAAACGGCCCGAATGATCGCGGTGGCAGAAGCGCAGGCGAGGCTGTTGGCGCTTGCTTCGCCATTGCCATCGCAAACATTACCGCTTGAGCAGGCCATTGGACGTTATCTCGCCGAAGACATTATTGCCAAACGCACCCAACCGGCAGCCGATCTGTCGGCGATGGACGGCTATGCCATTCGTTTTGCCGACTTGCCCGGGCCATTTTCGCCGGTCGGTGAAAGTGCCGCAGGCGCGCCGTTTGCCGGAACAATCGGAAGCCGACAGGCCGCCCGCATTTTTACCGGCGCGCATGTGCCTGTTGGTGCGGATACTATACTGGTGCAGGAGGATGCCCGGGCCGAAGGAAGTTTGATAAATTTAAGCGGCGATGGCCCAAATGTAATCGGCAAGCATATTCGCCGCCAAGGCGGCGATTTCCGCGATGGCGACAGGCTGGTGTGCAGTGGTGCGCTTGTGCATGCAGGCGCAATCGCAGCGGCGGCTATGGCAGGATATGACGCGCTATCGGTGGGTGGAACGCCCAAGATCAAAATCATTGGAACCGGCGACGAATTGATGCCGCCCGGCAAGGCCTGCGATGTCGCGCATATCCCCTCGTCGAACAACATCATGCTGCACGCAATGCTGAAACCGTTGCCCTGTACTGTCACTGACGCCGGTATCGTCAAGGATGACCTGAAGCTTCTTACCGCGGCATTTGGCGATGCCGGTCACTATGACGTGATCCTCACCAGCGGCGGTGCGTCGGTTGGCGATCACGACTTTGTACAGGCCGCGCTGAAAGCGGCAGGCGCCGAAATCGATTTTTGGCGCGTTGCGATGCGGCCCGGGAAGCCGTTGATGGCAGCACGAATCGGCACGACAGTTGTGCTGGGTTTACCCGGCAATCCGTCGTCGGCGTTCGTAACTGCCTTTCTTTTCCTGTTGCCGCTAATTCGCCACCTTGCCGGCTCAACCGCGCCGTATCCAGCTGTTGCACTAGCGCCCGTCACCACGGATATACCGGCAGGCGACAACCGCTCCGAATATGTGCGCGCTTTACTTGAGAACGGCAGAATTGCGCCATTCGGCAAACAGGATAGCGGCATGATTACACCTTTGGTTCAAGCAAACGCGCTGATCGTCCGCCCGACTGGCTGCCCACCCTTAAAACCGGGTGAGTTGACACCATATCTGGCGCTTTGAAAAATTTGGAACACAATGGCTTGACTTAACCCCATTTGTTTCCTAATCGTTCCACCTATGTTCAATTGCGTAGGATCAGACCCATGTTGACTGCCAAACAAAACGAGTTGCTGCGTTTCATTCACGAACGCCTTGAAGCGAGCGGCGTTTCGCCTTCATTCGAGGAAATGAAGGAAGCGCTTGATTTGAAGAGCAAGTCAGGGGTCCACCGTTTGATCGGCGCGCTCGAAGAACGCGGGTTCATTCGTCGTCTCGCCAACCGGGCGCGTGCGCTTGAAGTGGTGAAGATGCCTGAAGGCGGCGGTGCGCGTGACGTTAATGTGGTCAAGCTGACACCAGCCATTGCTACGAAGTCGGCGCAGGTTCATTTGCCGGTTGCCGCTAATGACGTGATCGAAATTCCGATGCACGGGCGTATTGCTGCGGGTGTTCCGATCGAAGCGCTTGAGGGTCAGAGTTCGTTGTCGGTGCCGATGGCGCTACTCGGCGCAGGTGAGCATTATGCTTTGGAAGTTTCCGGGGACTCGATGTGCGAGGCGGGCATCCTTGACGGCGACTATGCGCTCATCAAAAAGGCCAATACTGCGCGCGATGGCGAAATCGTGGTGGCACTGGTGCGCGGCGAAGAAGCGACGCTTAAATATTTGCGCCGCGAAGGTCAGCAAATCCGGTTGGACCCCGCCAACAGTGCACATGAACCGCAATATTATGCCGCGCATGAAGTTGAAGTGCAGGGTAAGCTTGCAGGATTACTGCGCCGTTATCATTGATCTTGAGCCGCGTGCGCTTTCGCAGTTTGGGCGGCTTTTATCCACGGCTTGTGACCGTTACCATCATTGACGCTGATGACGCGACCGACAGGCAGATAAAAAGCAAGCCCGCCGCTTTGCTCCAGCATATTGCGATCAGCCTTTATCCAGCGCGGCTTGCAACTCCAGGGCAACCAGCGGTCGCTGACGACGATGTCGACCCGCTTGCAGGCTGCTGCCATTTCCATTGATGGTACTTGATAACGGGTGCGGGTGGCTAATACGCTCCACCGCCTCCCTCCACTCGCGATATCGAACACGCAGATATCGGGCGAACATTCAACGCCCGGCCAATCCTCGACCGCCTGCGGTTCGCTGTTGGTACCAGCATTTTCCAGCAACATATCGCGGACGTAATCCCCGGCACCGCTGCGCAACAATGCGATGCCACCGTCAGCGTCAATCAGCGCCAGATGTTTCCCGTCACCCGTTACCAGCAAGTCCGGACGCGGCGCGGTTATCATTGCGATTATGCCAATCCCGAACGGCACGATTCCTAACAAGCGCCCCCGTGACCGCAACAGTCCTACTATTAGCGCGCCGACGATGATCGCCGCGAACGCCCAGTCTGGCATAGCGGGCAACATCGAAACTGCGCCAGGCAGGTTGCTGACTTTGTGCGCTATCGCCAGAATTAGCGAGACGCCTTGCCCGGCCAGCCACCAAAACGGCCCACCAAACCCAACTACGTCAAAAAGCAATGCAACCGCCTCAAGCGGCATAATGAAAAAAGTCGTCAGCGGAATCGCAACAACATTGGCCAGCGCGCCGTAAAGGCCGGTCTTGTGGAAATGATACAGCGCAATCGGCGCCAGGATCAGCTCGATCACAACACCGGTCATTATCAGCGACGCAACTCCCCGCGATATCCGCCATCCCCAAGTTTCCTCTCTCCGCTCGGTCAACCGCTTCATCCAGGGCAGTTCGTGCAAGATAACAATCGTAGCGACCGCAGCAAAGCTGAGTTGAAAGCTGGGCCCGGCCATCGCTTCTGGCCAGAACAGCAATACTATCAACGCCCCAAACGCAACCAGTCGCAACGTCAACGCGTCGCGTCCCAGCGCCAGCGCCGCAAGCACCAGCAACGCCGCAATACAGGATCGGACCGTCGGCACCTCCGCCCCGGCGAGCAAGGTATAGGCAATCGCGCCAAACGCAGCGGCGGTAGCCGCGATCAAGGGCACAGGTACGCGCAGCGCCGCCCACGAAAACAGCGATAATGTCCGGCTGACGGCAAAAAAGATAAAGCCGACGACGGCGGTCACATGCAAGCCGCTGATCGAAAGCAAATGCGCCAACCCCGCGTCACGCATCGCTTGCGCGTCCGGCTCGCGAATGTGGCCTTGATCGCCGGTCACCAGCGCCGCACCAATCGCGCCGCTGCCGGAAGGCATACTCTGGAGAACATGCAGCGTCAGTCTGGCTCGGCTGCTTCCAAACAATGGTACATAGGGCGACGCCTTGTGCAAGGTTACATCTCCCAACGCCGAACCGGTAGCGCCCAGTTCCTGAAACCACGCACGCCGCGCAAAGTCATATCCGCCCGGCAAGGCTGGACCTGCGGGTGGCATCAACCGTGCGCGCAGACGAATTATCGCACCGGGTTGAAAGCTGTCCTGATATTGTTCAGGCTTTAGATTGACCCGAACATTTGTTGGCAAGTCTTGATGCCGCGCCGTTTCCAGCTGTAGCCGGATGACCTCGCGTGCGGTAATCATCTCGACCTTGCTGATCCGCCCGTAAAATTCACCGATCCATATTTTTGGAAGTACGGGCGCCGCAACAAATGCAGATTTGAGCGCAATAACAGTGAACCCGGTTAGTATCGTAAAACCAAGAGCTTTCAATGTAGCCGGCAGACGATATCCGCGCCCAATCAGACCCGCCGATACCAACGTCACCAAACATATTATTATAACGGACAGGGCGGCGGCATCGCCGAACGACTGCCAGATTGCGATGCCGACCCCCACGCCGACAGGAACCCACAGAGGCAGGTGGTCCTTCTCGTTGTCGAGCCAACGCTCGATACGGCTCAATGCAACGGGTGCGCTCCGCGCAGCAACAGGCGGGTCGTAAGCCAAAACGTTCAAATTCCCTGCCACTGTACAGGGTTAGCACAAACCCGCGAGCACGCAATATCGCGATATGTCACGAGCATAGTTTGCCTTGACGATTGCCCCGTTTGTCAGCATGGGCGTCTGAACGATAATGCCCGTTTTCTCCCCCTATGACGCAGTGGCACTTTAGGCGGCTAAAGCAATCGCATCTGGCGCTTTAGTCCCTTTTGTCGAAGATATAAACGGCCCGTAAATGGGCGTCCCGATTGTTCGGGGTAGATGTGATGGAGCATAAAAATGGCCGATGGCAACGCGACACTAACAATCGGAACAAACAGCTATGACTTGCCGGTAATGAATGGCACGGCGGGGCCTGACGTTCTCGATATCCGCAAGCTTTACGGCGCTTCGGATCATTTTACGTTCGACCCAGGCTTTACTTCGACCGCAAGTTGCGAATCTGCAATTACTTTTATCGATGGGGATGAAGGCGTGCTGCTCCATCGTGGCTATTCGATCGAACAGCTGTCTGAAGAATCCAGCTTTATGGAGGTCTCCTATCTTCTTTTGAACGGCGAATTGCCGTCGAAGGCGCAGCTCGACGAATTTAGCTACACCATCTCTCGGCACACGATGTTGCACGAGCAACTCTCAACATTCTACCGCGGGTTCCGCCGCGACGCGCATCCCATGGCCATTATGTGCGGCGTAGTGGGCGCACTAAGCGCTTTCTATCATGATTCAACCGACATCAGCGACCCCAAACACCGCGTCATTTCCAGCCATCGTCTGATTGCCAAAATGCCGACTATTGCCGCGATGGCGTACAAATATTCCGTTGGCCAGCCTTTCGTTTACCCGGATAACCGCCTGTCTTACACCGGCAATTTCCTCAAGATGATGTTCGGTGTTCCCGCCGAGGAATATGTTGTCAATCCGGTGGTTGAAAAGGCGCTCGACCGCATTTTCATTCTCCACGCCGACCATGAACAAAATGCATCGACCTCAACGGTGCGCCTTGCCGGCTCTTCCGGCGCGAACCCGTTTGCGTGCATGGCAGCCGGTATCGCTTGCCTTTGGGGACCGGCACATGGCGGTGCCAACGAAGCCGCGCTCAACATGTTGCGCGAAATCGGTACGCCCGACAAAATTCCACATTATATAGACCGTGCCAAGGACAAGAACGACCCATTCCGTCTTATGGGTTTTGGCCACCGCGTTTACAAAAACTACGACCCTCGCGCGACCGTAATGCAAAAAACCGTTCGCGAGGTACTGGCCGAATTGAAGGTTCAGGATCCGATCTTTGATGTCGCGCTGCAATTGGAAGAAATGGCTCTCAACGACCCGTACTTCATAGAAAAAAAGCTATTCCCGAATGTCGATTTCTATTCCGGAATTATACTGTCTGCCATCGGCTTCCCGACCGAAATGTTCACCGTATTGTTCGCGCTTTCACGCACGGTCGGCTGGGTGGCGCAGTGGAACGAAATGATTTCCGATCCAGCCCAGAAAATCGGTCGCCCGCGTCAATTGTACACCGGGCCTAACCACCGTGAATATACAGCAATCGGCACCCGTTAATCGTTCATTTGGCAGGTAGGCGGAGCGTGAATTTCGCGCCGCCGCTAGCTGCTGCATCTACGGTTAGGTCACCGCCCATCGCGCGCGCCAATCTGCGCGATATATAAAGCCCGAGACCGCTGCCGCCGTCGCCAGACCGCCCCAGACGCTCGAACTTTTCGAATACCAATTCGCGATTTTCTTCGGATATGCCTGCACCCTGGTCGCTGACCATGACCAGCGATACTTCATCCGTGCTGGCAATATCGATGAACACTTCGGTGCCGTCGGGTGAGTAGCGGATGGCATTGGTCACAAGGTTAAGCAAAATCTGCAACACGCGCCTGAATTCTGCAACGGCGGGGACTTGCTGGATATCGGTCGGGGTAACGATGCGAATACTGTGATCTGCCGCTTTTAGCGCCAACAGCCCCGCGACGCGACGTGCAATGTCACCCAGTTCTATATTGTCGCGCGCGGTCACAAAATCGACGCGTTCGACAGCCTCCAAATCGCCCAGATCATCGACAAGCGCAACCAAATGACGGGCAGCGTTGGCAATATCCTTTGCATATAGCGCATAATTTTCGCGAATAGGGCCGATCAACTCGCTGCCGATGGTTTCCGCATTGGCAATAATCCGCCCCAACGGCTGCCGCAAAATCGGCGCGAGTTGTCGTCCGAACAAGACACCGGGTGATGGTGCCATCGTTTCAGCCGGTGTCGTTGTCGGCGTTGGCGACGCTGAAATGTGCAAATCGCAACGGTAACCGATCATTTCGCCTTCACCAGACATCTGCGGATATCCCGACATCGACTGATCGCTGCCAAGCGGAAGCCCGCTGAATGCGCGAGTTGCCCGCATGGCGTCCACCATATCTGTGACGTTTCCGGCGTCACCGCCGATTTTGTTCAGAACATCGGTAGCCGCTTTGCCAAAATCATTGTGTTCCAAATATATGGCCGCATCGCCACTCGCACTGACAAGCCGCAAAGCACTGTCAAAAAGAAGTGTGGAGTTCGCGCCGATGGCGTCAAAATCATAGCCACGACGTCCGGCTTCCAATTCGAAACTTCTTGGTGCTACCGCGCGCCAGCTAACAATCGACAACCGGGCGATGTCGCCGTCTGGAGACGCCTCGACCCACAGCTCCATATCTTCGTCATCATCCGCCACTCTGATCGCGCGCGAAAGGCGCATATTCAACCTTAGCGTTAATGCGGCTAATGCCGACAATCCCGGAATGGCAAAAGCACCACCTTCCAGACCACCGGCGCGGTGATGCAGTCGTCGCAATGCGTCGTCGGCGAAAATCAACCGGCCATCGCGGGCGACGTCACCGCGAATGGGTTGGGAAAGTGGCAGACGGCTAATCATGCGGGTCGCTGAAACGCCAAATACTGTGTGCGAGCGTAGCCCCAACTCTGCACCTCGGCTTCGGCGATGCCTTGGCCAAGCGTGGCGTAACCGAGTTCGAACAATGCGACATCGCGCGGCGTGAGCGAGAAGCCCCTGAACCGATAGATGATGGCCATAGCGTCTTCTGATTCACAACCAATTGCCCGCAACATTACAGCCAGTGGCGTGCTGGAGTGGCTGTCCATCAACCGCAAAATATGATCGTGGTCTATCTGCAACGCGTTTGCTAGGCCCGCCACATACAGGTGCAAGCCCGCTGATTCCAGATCAAGCAATTCGGCGCGATTTTCCTCGCCCGCTAGATGTACCAGCTTGTGCGCGGCAGCTTGCGTGGTTTGGCTTTCATCATAGTCAGCAATCAGCGCCCGGGCGTTCGCAATGACTTCCCGGTCGCGCTGTCCGTTGCCTACCTCTACGGCCGCTACCACACGCCAACAAAGCTGGTGCAACAACTCTGGTCGAAGTGCTTGAAATGATTGCCCGCGCGAACGGCGGTGCAGGCTGTCGGCGGCAAGCAGGCTTTGCGCTGCAGCAGCAACGTTAGCATCGGCATGGTTCAAAAGCTTTGCCATCAGTTGCGGCGTTTGCGTTGGAATCCGGGATTCCAAACGGTCTTCGGCAACACGCGCGAGCGCAAAATCGATCAAGTCCGGTTCGCGCAAGAAACCCGAGCGTGCCAAAAGCTGCCAAGTAGTCGGTACGCCGTCCGCCTTGTCTGGCTCGCGGCTTTGTAAGCGGTACTCGAGATCCAGAACCAACGCTACCAACTTCGCCGTAACCGCGCTAATAGCCGCCTCTGTCGGCGGAATGATAGCAGATGGAAAGACCATTGCTGCGACGTCATTGCACAGCGCATGAATGTCGCGGGCATGCTCTGCCCCGACGGATAGCAATTCTTCACGTTTGTTAGGCAAATCGTCCAACTTTAGCCCCATGCTTATATTAGCAAAGAGCATAGAGAAGTTGGGTTAATGCGGCTTTAAGTGCGATCGCGCTTTTTACGGCTTAGCTTTGTGTTTCCATTTTGCGGCGATGAGCAATACCAATTGAGCAAGCGAGACACATTTGGCGGCTATCGCAAAGCCGGTCAGCGGCGTCAAAACCAGTATGCCGATGGCAATGAGTGCCGGTGACCGAAGAACCGTCTGAGCCCAAGCCGGCAACTTCAAATGCCCTGCCAATACCGCAAGTCCGATGAGCATTACGCCAGCAAATGCGCCGTCAAACGGCTGATAGGCGCTTGCTCTCGCCGCCATCACCAAGGCAACCGCCAAGATGATCCACATGATCGGGGTCACCGACCTGGCTACTCCTTGCTGAAGACCAGATTCCCGCGACATCAATCTGATGGAATGAAGAAACATAGCCAATAATGCCGAACAAATGCCGGGCAGTGTCCAATCGAACCCGGCCAATACTATGCTGGTGCCACTTGCGAACAGTGTCAAACCGTCGAGCACCAACCCACCAGATGGCGAACGCCAGATAGGTGGCGCTAATTTGGCGGCGATAGGACCAAAAATCCGCGTTTCGATAAAACCGGCTTCACGTTGCGCGCGACTGGCCAGTATCTGGCGAGTCAATTGATCTACGTCGGCTGCGGAGCTTATCCTGCGCAAATAACCATGCTGTATATTGCTCTGTTTTACCAACCGGTTCGGTAACCCGTCCTGCATCGCCTGACGTAACAAGGACGATGAAATATTCCAACCGTCGGGTAACTGCTCAAGCGATGCGACTGTCGCGGCATTCAGGACTGCCAGTCCTGCCCACCTCGTGTTCAAATCCATGCGCTCGAACGCGTCGTTCTCGTCCCGCCCGTCGACCGTTGCGATGAACGCACCCGGCCCTTCGAGAACAGAGGTTAGAAACTCCGGCGCAGCGAATAGTCCCTCAGCCTGCACCAACAACTGGTCGTTAGCCCGTATTTGCTTTTGGAGGTCATCTACCGAGCGGACGAATTCAACGCTGCACCCTTGCTTGCGTATCTTGTCAGCCAGTGCCAACAAAACACCTGGCACATTATCGACTTCCACGAGAAACTTGTCTATTCCAACATGGCGGAGAACGGCCATCTGGTGGGCTAATAGTGGCTCTCCACCTACCATTGTAAGTGCCACACTTGAATTTTCTCCGCCTTGTGTGGTGGATGCAGCGGACAATAATGCGATTTGAACAGGCTTGGATATTTGCGACGCGGAAGACATGCGCCCGATATGACCGATGCGGTCATTTTGCCAAGCAGAATATTTGTGATCGATAGAATTCAGCCGAAGTCGTGACGCTCTATTTCTGTGATCGCCTTGTCAAGCTTGCGAATAACCACCGGGTCGCCGGGCGCGCCATCGCTGGCCTCATCTGCAAGGTCCATCAGTTGAGTGGCACCAAAACTCGCGGCAAGGCCCTTCAGGCGCCAGCTGGTATATTGCCAGTTTGCATCGCAGCGCGACCGCGAAAGCAGGCTTAGCTGCCGCTTTGCACTCTGAACGAACGACGCCCGTAGTTCCGCAATCAATGCAGAATTTTCGCCAGCGGCAGCTTTCAAAGCTGTGTCAAATGAGCCATAATCAACGGACATTCGACGTCATTACATCAAACAGGGTTAAGTTTGCGTTTCCCTGTCGATAAAATATGGTAAATACCCATTCATGACTTCGCATTCCAAAATTGTCGGCTTGACCCGGCACTTGCCCGATGAAGACGTTATGGAGGCAAATTCTGTTGCGCTCGAAACGCTCGACGTTGATGAAAGCCACGTTTTGACCGGCGAAGAAGCCGCAGAAACCGAGTATGAAGAGTCGGTTTACTTCGACGAAGAAGAACGCACGGCGCGTGCGTGGACGGCGTTTGTCCCGCCGGTTTTGCTTGGTTTGGCATTTGCTGTTTGGACTATGTTCTTTAGCTGGACCTATTTTGACGAGACGCTGACGGGTCTGAGCAATGAACGGATCATCACACTCATTGGAACATGGGCAGTCCCCACACTGCTGCTTTCGGTGTTGTGGTTGCTATATATGCGCAACAGCCGTGCAGAAGCGGATCGGTTTGGCGACGCCGCTCGGCTGCTGAGAGTGGAAAGCGAAGCGCTTGAATTACGGATGCGCACCGTCAATGAAGAAATTGTGATGGCGCGCGAGTTTCTGGCACAGAATGCGCGTGAGCTTGAAACGATCGGGAGGCAATCTTCTCGCAAACTGGTGGAGGCTGCCGAGCAACTCGCTGCCGCGCTGGCTGATAGCGATGAAAAGGCAAAGACATTGGAAGCGGTCAGCAATGCAGCGACCAGCAATCTCGAGCAGCTTCGGAAACATCTGCCAGTGGTAACGAGCGCTGCAAAAGATGTGACCAACCAGATCGGCAGTGCGGGCAACAGCGCACAGGTGCAGGTAAAATCGCTGATTGCATCGTTGCAGCGAGTTGGCGATGCTGGAAAAGCGGCTCGCGATTATATCGACAACATGGAACTGCGCGCGGCTGACGTAAGCGAAAAACTGACGCAAGCCGTTGGCAGCAGCACTTCGTTGCTTGCGCAAAGTACGGCTGCTGCGGAAACGCGGGCCGCCGAAATGGCAAAGCTGATGGCTTCAGCAGGCGCAAAATTGACCAGTAGTGTGATGACCGCCTCTGGTGATGTCGACCGCGTCGTTAGCGAAAGCGGGTCGAAGTTGGATTCACAACTCAATGCCTTGCGTGAAAGCATAGGTTATGTCGTCAACCAGTGCAGCGATGAAGAAGCCCGTATCGCGACAATATTAGCGCGTATCTCAGCTCATATCGAGGATAGCGCAACACGGATCGCCGACGTCGATGCGCTGGCTACGGATCAGACGGCAAAGTTGGCATTTGCCGTGTCCGCATTGGGTGAGAGCACGCGAGAAGTTGGATCGGCACTGGGTGCCAATCAAGCAACTACAGACCTTTTGCTTGGACAGTCAGAGAAACTTTTGCTGGCGCTCGACACCGCCAATCGCGAAATCGATGAATCGCTACCAGCGGCAATGGAGCGGATGGATAACCGTTTTGCTGGCAGCATGGCGCAGTTGACCTCCGCAGCAGAAAGCGCCGACAGGCTCGACCAACACAGCGACAATATGTTGACCAAGCTTACATCGCTCGAACATCTGATCGACGTGCAGCGAACGATCGTTGATAAGCTGATGGTCGAAAGTGACGAGCATTTCGTGGCACGCCACGAACAAGCCGATGCTTTGGCAACTGCTCTCAATCACACGCGTAGTTTGATTGAAGAAATGACCGAGGCGGCCGATGACAAGTTGATGACGTCGTTGCTCCGAGTCCGCGAAACCACGAAGCAGGCCGCAGAGAGCAGCCGAAAAATACTCGACGATGAGCTGACAACGGTTGCCGAACGGCTGTCCGAGCAGAACCGGACGTTGCTTGCGAATGCCGTGGATCACCAGATTTCCGCGCTTAATGAAAGCATGCAGAACTCCATTGAGCGCAACCTAACCGTATCCGAAACCGCGACCGCAAAAATGACCGCACAATTGGCGCAGATTGACGAGATGACCGGGAATTTGGAAAGACGGCTGTCCGACACCCGCGAGGGCTTTGAAGGGATCGGTGATGACGGCTTTGCCAGGCGGATGGTGCTATTGACTGAATCGCTTAACTCGACATCGATCGATGTCGCCAAAATTCTATCGAACGAGGTTACCGATACGGCTTGGGCCTCCTATTTGAAGGGCGACCGCGGGGTCTTTACACGCCGGGCGGTGCGACTACTCGATGCAGGAGAAGCACGGGCCATCGCCGCGCATTACGGCGAAGACAGTGAATTCCGCGAGCATGTGAACCGCTACATCCACGATTTCGAGGCGATGATGCGGGTTTTGCTGAGCACAAGAGACGGTAATACTATCGGTGTTACTTTGCTTTCATCCGATGTCGGCAAACTCTACGTCGCTCTTGCCCAAGCCATCGAGCGGCTGCGAAGCTGATCAGTTTACCGGTGGGGATATCAGGAAGTCGAAGCTGTGACGATCAATCCAGCCATACATATAATTGGCATAATAGAGACCGAATAGTCCCGCCGATAGCAAAGTTGTGCGCAGCAATATTGTCTTGGGTTTGAAATTCCCCGGCGCGCTATCCGCTTGCCCAAGTACTTTTTCCAGCCCCATTTCGTCGTGCGTGCGCACGCCTATCGGCAAGATTACAAAAGCTGTCATCACCCAGAATAGCAGGTAAATCGCGATAATTGACACCCAGTTCATGCTGCCTCGATTATCATGACTTCGACAACCGGCTTTTTGCCGGTCCAACTCGTTGCAACGCGGCGCACAGCCAATCGAACGCTTTCACGCAGCTTGTCGAAATCGCCTTTGCGTTCGCGGATGGCTTTGACCGCAGCTTCGGTAGCTTCATCGAGAAAATCTTCGATGTCTTCCTCGATAGGTACGCCGTGGAGGCGAATTTGTGGTTCGCCTAGCAATTTGTCGTTGGAATCCAGAGCAAAGGCCACTGCAACCAGACCGTACCAAGACAGGCGCCTGCGTTCATTAATTGTCTGGCCGTCCGCAGCGATGATTGTATCGCCGTCAAGAATGAGCCTTCCGGTACGTTCCTTACCAATAATTTGTGGTTTGCCGGGAGCCAACCGCACGACGTCACCGTTGGATTGCACCAAAGCCGATTTGACGCCGTGCGCCGTCGCAAAACGCGCCTGCTCGGCCATATGCCGACGCTCGCCGTGGACAGGAACCAGAACTTCTGGTCTGATCCAGTTATAGAGTTTGGCCAATTCAGGCTGCCCCGGATGCCCCGACACATGGACATGCGCCTGTTTTTCGGTCACCGTCAAAATGTTGCGTTCGGCCAGCTTGTTCATAATAACGCCAATGGCGATCTCATTGCCCGGTATCTGCTTAGACGAGAAAATTACGGTATCGCCCTCCTCCAGCTTCACCGGATGATTGCCCTCGGCTATCCGCGCCAACGCCGCGCGTGACTCGCCCTGCCCGCCGGTTGCCACGACCATGACTTCATGCCGCGGAAGACTATCGACCGAGTCCATGTCGATCGTCTTAGGCATATCCTTCAAATAACCATTTGCTTGAGCAGCCTCGATAATCCTGTGCAGCGACCGCCCCGCAAAACACAATGTCCGCCCGCTTTCACGCGCCACTTCACCCATCGTCTGCAAACGCGCGGCGTTCGACGCAAAAGTTGTTAGCAGTACCCTGCCCTTAGCGGCCTTGACCGATTTCAAAAGATCGGCCTTCACACTGCCTTCGCTGCCACTATCGCCAGCATTGAAGGCATTGGTGGAGTCGCACACCAGGGCCAGTACGCCGTCATCGCCAATCGCGGTTAGTTCCTCGGCTGTCGAAGGCCGACCAATGACCGGTTGCTCATCAAGCTTCCAGTCGCCGGTGTGGAAAATCTTGCCGTGAGGCGTGGTGATAACGCACGCGCTCATTTCGAGGATCGAGTGCGCCAGCGTCACAAACTGGAAACCGAATGGTCCCAGGGCAAAGCTACCTTCCATCGGAATGACATGCAGTTTTACGCTGTCGGCAATGCCTTCCTCTTCCAGTTTGCCACGGATTAGCGTCGCGGTGAACGGCGTAGCATACAGCGGCACGCCCAGATCGGCGGCAAAATACGCAACCGCGCCGATATGATCCTCATGGCCGTGGGTTAGCACAATACCGAGCAAATCGGCCTTGCGCTGCTCGATAAATTCGAGATCGGGCAGTATCAGTTCAACGCCCGGATATTCCGCATTGGCAAAGGTCAGGCCCAGATCGACCATCACCCATTTTCCTTGGCAGCCGTATAGATTGACGTTCATGCCAATCTCGTTCGACCCGCCAAGCGCGAGGAATAGAAGTTCGTCTTTTGGGGTAGTCATTCAGGATCTCGATTTCTCAAATAATGTCGCGATACCGCGCAGTGTCAAATCCGGTTCTACCCGGTCGAATAAATGGCTATGCTGCTGAAATAAAGCCGCAAGTCCACCCGTAGCAATTACTTTTACCGGCACGCCGATCTCCGCCTTCATCCGCGCCAACATACCTTCGATCATCGCCACATAGCCCCAGTAGATGCCAATTTGCATCTGGCTCACCGTGGTGCGGCCGATAACCGTATTGTCTGACAAAGGTTCAATCGCCACGCGTGGCAACATCGCCGCTGCCGCATATAGCGCATCCAACGACAGATTGACACCCGGGGCGATACTGCCACCGCAATAAGCACCATCGGTTCCGATATAGTCAAAAGTGGTGGCAGTGCCAAAACTGATTACAATCTTATGGCCAACCTCTAACGCCTGCGCCGCAATCGCATTGACCGCACGGTCAGCACCGACAGACTGCGGCTCGTCGACCTTGAGCGCGATACCCCATTCGAGTGGGGCACGCCCGGCGATTAAGGCTTCGACGCCAAAGTATTTGGATGCGAGCATCTGCAAGTTATGCAGCGCCCTCGGTACCACGGTGGCGATGACCACCGTTTGCACGACTTCGCTATCGATGCCCTCCATTATAAGCAATTGATTCAGCCAGACAGCATATTCATCCGCCGTGCGCCGCGCGTCGGTGGATATCCGCCAACGTGTTTTGATTTCGCTGCCTTCAAATAGCGCGAATTTAACATTGGTATTGCCGACATCTATTGCGAGTAGCATCAAAAAACTCCGTTCGTTCTGAGCCGTCGATGGATCAGATCAGAAAAATATCGGCGGCATGAATGGCACGAATGGCTCCATCCGCCAAGCGTAGCTGCAACGCACCGTCATCAGACAAACCGGCATGCAGCCCCTCACATACTTCGCCAGATGGCAAATTGACCGAAAGCGCGGTGCCAACCGGGTGTGCCCGCGCTTGCCATGCTTTCAAAAGGGTGAGCAGCCCACTGTCGCGCCAACGTGTCATCCAGATATCAAAAGCGTTGGCGAGTATTTCTAATGCTGCCTGCGGATGCGGCGGGTTTGCTCCCAATGCAGCGAGATTATTAACGGGACGATCCAGACCTTCGGGATGGCGCACGAGGTTCAGGCCGACCCCGATGATTACCGCATCGCCCGACCGTTCGAGCAACATGCCGCACAGCTTCGCGCCGTCCAGCGCCAGAATGTCGTTCGGCCACTTTATCATGACTGCAACTTGCGGCGCGATTTGCTTGATTGTGTCAACAACTGCCAACGCGATGACGAACGCCAGCGACGGCGCTGTCGGGTCCAGCGGACGCAAGCGAACA
>JANONL010000458.1:0-8622 GCA_031420815.1 Sphingomonadales bacterium
AGGTCGAGGCCCCCGCCGGCGACGACGCCCGCGCCTGGGCACCCGAAGTCGACGGGGCGAGCGTCGTCCATCGCCACATGAACGCCGGGAAACGCGGTATCGTGCTCGATCTGGGGACCGTAGCGGGTCGCGAGGCCGCACGGGCGCTTGCAGCGCACTCCGACGTCCTGCTGCAGAGCATGCGGCCGGGTGTTGCCGATCGAATCGGCATCGGCGAGGATACGGTGCGTTTGGTGAACCCCGACATCCTTTATTATGCACTCAGCGCTTTTGGTGCCGGGCCGGTCGGCCGCGACCTGCCGGGCTACGACCCGCTGGTTCAGGCGTTCACCGGGATCATGCGGATGAACGGCCATGACGGAGCGCCGCCTGTGCGTTGCGCGCCCTCGGTCGTCGACCTCGGCACCGGCCAGTGGATTGCAATGGGCGTGCTGGCGGCGATGCTGGCAAAGCAACGCGGCCAGCCGATCCGCACGATGGAAACCGCGCTTGTCGATACGGCTTTCAGCCTTGTCGCCTATCAGGCCACGACGGCCCGAATGACCGGCCAGCGGCCAAAGCGTGCGGGTTCGGGAAACCCGATCGCGGCACCGTATGAGGTCTATCCCGCCCGTGACGGCGACCTAATGATCGCGGCCCCGAACCAGCGGCTGTGGGAACGTGTGGCAGACGTGCTGGGGATATCCGGGTTGATTACCGATTCGCGCTTCCTGACCGTCGCCGACCGCAGCCGTAACAACAACGAGCTGACCGCTGCGATTACGGCAGCACTTGCGGGCGTGGACGTGGCGATGTGGGTAGAGCGCTTAACGGCTGCAGGCGTGCCTGTCACGCCGGTTGCCGGGTTGGAAGAGGCGGTCGTTGCCGAGGCAACCGCCGAGCGAAGGACTTTCGCCGAACTGGAGGGCGTGCCGCACGTGCGGCTGCCCTGGATCGCGGACGGCCAACCCCTTCCGTGGGTCCGGCCAGCGCCCCGGCTGGGTGAACACACAACCGAGGTACTGCAGGAAATCGGTTTCGACCAAGCCGCTATCGACACCATGCTGCGCGACGGCGCGGCCATTGCGGACCGCGCACCGGAGGCCCAACGATGAGCGGTTCAGCTGAAACACCATTGCGCGTGATAGAAATCAGCAGTGGCATCGCCGGTGCCTATTGCGGGTGGCTTCTGCAACAAATGGGTGCAGATGTGGTCCGGATCGGTGCTATGCCGACCGGGGCTCACGACGCCGACCCAATCGCGATGGCAATGGCATATTATTCGACGGGTAAGCAGACCCTATCGCCTGATGGTATAACAGATGCGATTGCCAGCGCTGACCTGGTCATTACTGATGATCTCTTGCGCGTCACCGCGCTGACCGGACGCTCGCTGGCGGAAATCGCAGTCGCTCAACCCGATACGGTCTTCGGCATCACCTCGGTCTTTGGACTGACCGGTCCGTTGGCGAATGTGCCTGCGGTACCGCTCGACGCGCAGGCCGAAGCGAGTGTCGCCTGGGCGCTTGGCGAGCCGGGTCGCCCGCCGCTTTCAATCCCGCCCGGCGTGCTCGAATGTCAGGCCGGCGCGCATCTCGCCGCCGCCTGCCTGATGGCGCGGCTGGCAGGGCCAGCGCCCGACGGCGGAAGGATCGTCGATATCGCGCTTACCGACG
Organism: Sphingomonadales bacterium; assembly: GCA_031420815.1. GTDB lineage: Bacteria > Pseudomonadota > Alphaproteobacteria > Sphingomonadales > Sphingomonadaceae > Sphingorhabdus_B. The sequence continues at coordinate 1,656 of JANONL010000458.1, forward strand.
TGCTGGCGCATTATGTCGGAGTCAATTGCCGCTTCTATATTCATCACGGCATGACTTGGAAGCGCGCGGGCCGCCGGGCGTCCGATTCGGGCGGAGCCTACCCCTTCGTGATCCTCCCCTGTGCCGACGGGGCCGTGTGTCTTTCGGGCCGGACCCGCCCCGAGTGGGAGCGCTTAGTCGCGGCGATGGGAACGCCTGCCTGGTCGCAAGAGCCGCGCTACCAGAAACTGCGCGCCATGGGACAGCAATATCCCGAAGAAGTCGACGCGTTGATTGCGCCTTGGCTGGCCGAGCGCACCAAGGCAGAGATCGAAGAGATCGCCGATCGCCATCAGCTGACCATCGCGCCGCTGCGTAATCTTGCCGATATGCTCGCGACTCCTCAGTTGGTGGAGCGGGAATTCCTGCGTCCGTGGACAGTTGGTGGTGACAAGCTGCTCGGCCCCGGCTTGCCATTTCGGGTGGCCGAAGCGCGTGGCACAGTGCAGGCACCGAACCTTGCGAGCACGCTGCTCACAAATGCTGGCGGACCACTCCGCGCTACAGACACCGGCCCACTTGCTGGACTGCGCGTACTCGATCTGGGCTGGGTCTGGGCGGCACCACAAGTTGGCAGTATCCTTGCCCAACTGGGGGCAGAGGTCATCAAGGTCGAACACCGCGCGCGGCCTGACAATTCGCGCCTGTCAGGCGTGGTCATCCGCAATGGCGAACGGATCGAGGGCCAGACCGTCGATATGTCGCCCATGTTCCACCAGATAAACAAGGGCAAGCTCGGCATCACGCTTAATCTGAAGGAGCCAGCAGGCGTCGATCTCTTGAAGCAACTGGCCGCGTCCTGCGACATCGTGCTTGAGAATATGTCAGCTGGCTCGGTCGAGCGGTCGGGCATCGGCTACGATACGTTGAGCGCCCTGAACCCGCAGCTGGTGATGGTCGCGATGTCGGGTGCCGGGCAATTCGGGCCATTGGCCGACATGCGAACCTATGCCCCGACCATGTCGAGCTTCGCCGGTCTGGAATCGCTGGTGGGTTATCCGGGTGAGCTACCGACCGGCGCGCTCAACTTCGCGATCGGCGACCCAAACGCAGCGGTTCACGCGCTGGTTGCACTGTTTGCTGCGCTTGCGCGCCGCGAGACGACCGGGCGGGGATGCTATATCGACCTGTCGCAGACCGAGGCGCTGTTTGCGACACTCACGCCATATTCGTTACAGGCGCAACTATCGGGCTTGCAACCGCCGATACTGGGCAACGCGCATCCGGCGATGGCACCGCACGGCATTTACCCGGCTGCTGGCGACGACCGCTGGCTGTCGATTGCAGTGCGTGACGACAATGACTGGGCAGCGCTGGCGCATGTGGCGGGTAATGCGCATTGGGCGGGCGATACACAATTCGCCGATGCCCGGAGCCGCATTGGCAAACGGGAAGTGCTCGATGGCGTGCTCGCCGAATGGACTGCGACCCGCGATCGCGACGCACTCGTCACCGAGCTGCGCGCGGCGGGCGTGCCGGCGTCGCCGGTCAACACCATCGACGGGCTATGGAATGATCCCCAGATCGCGGCGCGGGGCATGGCTGACATCGTCGACATACCCGGCCTTGGCTCCGAAATGTTGTTCCGGGCGCCGTGGAATGTCAGCGGCATCGAAATTGCGACTGGAACCCGCGGACCGGTGGTTGGCGAACACAACGAGCAAGTGCTGCGCGGCACACTGGGCCTGTCGGCTGAAGAGTTTGAACGACTAATCGTAGCGGGCGTGATCGGCTAAGACCGGTCACGCCCCAGTTTCTTCAGGTAGCGGCATCCGCCATTTCGCGGCTGCGAACTTCGAAACCCTTGTAGTCGTTTGCAGCGACATCCGCACAGACTTCGGCATAGGTGTGCATACCACTGAAATAGGCGGAGAAAACGCGCGGCTTGCCCGGGATGTTGGTGTTCATATACCAAGAGTCGACGGTCGTCATCAGGGTGGTGTTCGCGACGTCCGTAATGTCCTGCATCCATTGCGCCTCTGTATTTTCCGATGTTTCGATCTCGACCGCATTTGTCTCGCGCATATGGGTCATGACATCTGCAATCCAGTCCACATTCTGCTCGATGCAGCCTGGGAAGTTGGTCAGGATGCCGGGGCTGCCCGGACCTGTTATCATGAACAAATTGGGGAAACCCGCGGTGCAGAGGCCGAGATAGGCACGGGGACCGTCCTGCCATTTGTCAGCCAGCGAGACGCCGCCCTTGCCGCGCAGGTTCAGCTTGTTGAGCGTGCCGGTGACGGTGTCGAAGCCTGTCGCGAACACGATGGCGTCGACTTTGTGCTTGTCGCCGTTCTCCATAATCAAACCATCGACGGTAGCTTCGCGGATCGGGTTCTTCCGGATGCTGACGATGGAGACATTGTCCCGGTTGAAAGTCTCATAATAGTTGGTGTCGATCGGCGGCCGTTTGGTGCCGACGGGATGGTTGAACTCACACAGTATGTCGGCCTTTGCCGGATCGTTCACGGTATCGCGGATCTTCGCTTCGATATACCCGGCGACAGTCGCGTTTGCCTTCAGATCGACGACAATATCGTGGTAGCTGGTAAACATGAAACGGAAGCTTCCAATCTCCCACAATTTGTCGAGCGTGGCCGTTCGCTCCTCGTCTGATACTTCCAGCGCTGATTTTTGCGGTATCTCGAACGGCATTCCGATCGGGGATGCCAGTACAAGCTGACGCATTTCGGTGTAATTCTCTTCAAGCTCGCGCCGCATCTCGTCGGTGAGATCGTGGTTGCGGGCGGGCACGCTGTAGTTCGCCGTGCGCTGGAATACTGTCAGATGATCGGCTTGCTCGGCGATCATCGGCGTGCTCTGGATCCCGCTCGATCCGGTGCCAATCAATGCCACCTTCTGCCCGGTGAAGTCCACTTTCTCATGCGGCCACAGCGCGGTGTGATAAACGTCGCCGGCAAAGCTTTCGAGCCCCGGGATCGAGGGTTTGGCCGGTGTCGATGTATTGCCGACCCCTGTGATCAGGAAACGCGCGCGCACTGTCTCGCCTTGATCGGTTTCAACAACCCAGCGGTGCGCTTCCTCGTCATAATTGCCAGCCGCCACGCGTGTGCCAAAATCGATATCTTTCCGAAGGTCCAGTCGGTCTGCGACGAAATTCAGATACGCCAGAAGCTCGGGCTGCGCAGGATAGCGGCAGCTCCATTTCCATTCTTTGCGAATCTCGTCGGAGAACGAGTAGCAATAATAATGACTTTCTGAATCGCAGCGCGCGCCGGGATAGCGATTCCAGTACCAGGTCCCGCCGACGCCATCAGCCGCGTCGAATGATCGTGTCGTGAACCCGAGTTCGCGCAGGCGGTGCAGCATATACAGCCCGGAAAACCCCGCCCCAACGATAACCGCGTCGACTTCGTTTGAACGCACCTGCGATTGATTCACCGTTTATCTCCTCGCCATCACTTATTGGTATTACGTCTTAGCCCCAAATATGTCAATTGTTCTACCATAGAGATATCCACGTTTTCCCCAGCAGACATATTCTTCATCGCGCGATCAAAAATTCTACGGTCCAACAATTGACATAATGGTTTTTTTGATGGAGAATGTCTCAATAGGTTTGAACAAATTGTCTCAACAAGTTTGAACGATGGGAGAGAGTTATGAAGGGCATTCGGAACACATTTTACGGAATCGGGACGGTCGCACTGGCTGTCGGCCTAGCCGCTACGGCGCAGGCGCAGGAAGCGACTCAGTCGCCGGCGACTTCGGCGAGTGAGCCCGCGCAAGGGGACACATATGGCGACATCGTCGTCACCGCCAACAAGCGCGAGCAGAACCTGAATGATGTCGGCATGACGGTGACGGCGATCAGCGGCGACGATCTCGATGAGCGACGAATCACATCGGTTCAGGATATCGCTGCCGCGATTCCTGGCCTTAAATTTGCCGAGAGTGGGGCTGGCACGCCTATTTATACCCTGCGCGGCATTGGCTTCAACGAAGAGAGCCTGGGCGTCTATCCATCAGTCAGCGTCTATACCGACGAGGTTCCGTTGCCATTTCCGGTCCTTGCCCTGCGTGCAGCGTTTGATCTGGAACGGGTCGAGGCGCTGAAGGGGCCACAAGGGACTTTGTTTGGCCAGAACGCCACTGGCGGCGCGATCAACTACATCGCCGCAAAGCCGACAGACACCCTCGAATATGGTGCTGACATCAGCTATGGCAGGTTTAACGACATAAGCGGCAATGCCTTCATTAGCGCGCCGCTGGGCGCGCCTGGTGCTGGAGGTGTGCGGCTTGCGGTAACTGCTGCGAACAGCGACGGTTGGCAGCGCAGCCTGACGCGGCCGGGCGACCGTAACGGTGCGCAAAAGTATCTCGCAGGGCGCCTGACTATTGACGTCAATCCAACCGAAACGCTGCGTCTGCTCGCTACGTTCACTGCTTGGCAGGACAAGAGCGAGCCGCAAGCGGCGCAGCTAATCGCGGTACGCGCCCAGAATCCTGGATCTGTTCAGCCCGGCGTACGCGCCGCGCCGTTCGGGACAAGGGACCCGCGATCAGCCGACTGGACGACGACGGCCAACTATTCCGTTTTCAGGAACGTCGCCATCGGCGATTTCACTGTCGTCCCGCGGACGACGCCCGATCTGACGCCGCGCAGCAATCGCAAGTTCATCCAAGGCGCGCTCCGCGCCGACCTCGACCTCGGAGATGTCGCGACGCTGACCTCGATTACCTCTTATCTCGATTTCAGCCAGCATCTTTACAGCGACAAGGATGGTACCGCGCAGGCGGTGGCCAATATCGGAGACGGGTTGGCAGACATCCGCTCCTTCAATCAGGAATTGCGTATCGCCAATCAAGGCAGCGGACCATTCCGTTGGGTTTTAGGCGCGAATTACGAAAAAAGCCGGACATTTGAGGACCAAGCCCTGACATTTGCCAACGGATCGTCGTCTGCACCAGGCACCCTCTTTATCAACACGACCGGCAGCGAAGTCCTGCAGAATATCCGCAACTACGCTGGCTTTGCGAATGCCGAATATGATATCGCCAACACCCTGACCCTGAAGCTGGGTGGACGCTATACCAATTCCCGCAATCGCGCCGAATTGTGCTCAAAGGGCAATGGGGACGGCCTCGTGTCGGTGCTGTTCAACATTATCGGTGGTTTTTCCGGAAATCCGTTCACGCCCATCGGGGTCAACGGCTGTTACGTGCTGAATGCCCGGGGCGTTCCGGGAGACCGCATCCTCGACACGCTGTCGGAAGATAACTTCTCTTGGCGCGCCGGCCTCGACTTTAAGCCGAGCGACGATGTGCTGTTCTACGCAAACGTCTCGCGTGGGTATAAGGCAGGCAGCTTTCCAACACTCGCCAGCGCGGATTTCAAGGCATATCGTCCGGTGGTCCAGGAATCGGTGCTGTCGTACGAAGCAGGTTTCAAGGCATCTCTGGCTGACCGCTTGATCCAGTTCAACGGTGCGGCTTTTTATTATGATTACACCGACAAACAGATTCGCGGCAAAGTCGTCGATCCGATTTTCGACGTGCTCGATACTCTCCTCAACGTGCCAAAGTCAGAGGTCATGGGAGCAGAGGCCGAGTTGACGGTTCGGCCCGCGACCGGGCTCGATTTCGTGGGTTCGGTAACCTATCTGGACTCCAAGGTAAAAACTAATGGCGGCGCTCGCTTCGTCGGGCCGACCGCTTATGGTAACAGCTGCGGGACAACCACTGTACCCGGACCGTGCGACTTCACCGGCAGCGAGCTGCCGTTCACGCCGAAGTGGTCATACAGCCTGGGTGCCGGCTATCGCCATGATCTGGGCGGTAGCACAATCATTTTGGGTGTTGACCTGCGCGGGCAATCGTCTTCGGTCTCGACCCTCAACGGCCGCAGCATTCAGTTCCGGAACCTGACGAATGATCGGCGTGCGCCGGGCATTGCCCTGCCGTTCGTGATCCCTAGCTATGTCGTCGTCGATGCACGCGCGGGCTACGAATTCGGCGATGGCAATTACAAAGTGATGTTGTGGGGCAAGAATGTCTTCAACAAATATTATGTCACGAACGCAGCACATTATCTCGATACAACCGTCAGGTTCACGGGGCAGCCCGCCACGTACGGCATTACGTTGAGCATCAAAAACTAGTCATCGACCGTAGCTGCGACCCGCTAATGTCAGCGGGTCGCAGCTGGCTTATTGTCTGGCGACGATTGCCGCAACCGGCAGATCATTTCGGACACCAGCAGGATAACCGAGGCCACGTAAGTTGCCGCGCTTCGCATGCGATCTGAAATAAACAGGAACCAACAATGTACAGCCACATGATGGTCGGTAGTAACGACATAGCTCGGTCAAAAAGCTTTTACGACGCTATATTTGGCGCCGTCGGTTGCCAACCGGCTACCGTAAACGAAGACGGGCGGCTGTTCTATCTGCACAACGGCAGCATGTTCGTTGTTACACGCCCGATTGACGGTACATCAGCAAGCAGCGGGAACGGAAGTACGATTGGGTTTGCCATCGATGATCCTGTCCAAATTGATGCGTGGCACAAGGCCGGAGTGGAGCATGGCGGCACTGCGATCGAGGATCCACCAGGCGTGCGAGCAAGCGTGATAGGAGACCTATACCTCGCCTATCTCCGCGATCCTGACGGAAATAAGCTTTGTGCCCTTTATCATATGCCGACTTCCGAATAATCCATGAGCTGGGAAACCGGCTTTCCTTAACGGCGGCCCCTCAGGCGCGACGGTAGCGCGACCGTCGCCTCGCCCTTGGCCGTAACCTCACCCAGTTGATTCTCGACCCGCAGCGCCAAGTCGACGACATGTGCGCCGTCATCGACGCGCTTATCGACGATGTCGGCGCGGCACCAAGACACGTCGCCAAAGATATTGGGTCGGCGCACCGACACGTTGAGGCGGCGCAAGAACCCCGCATCGCCCATCCAG
>JANONL010000459.1:0-2183 GCA_031420815.1 Sphingomonadales bacterium
GCCTTGTCCTTGATCGGGTTGCCCCATTCGGGCCATTCGCCCGGCGTCAATGGCAGGCTTTCATCGAGCATCGTGTTGAGCACATCGACAAACGGCACATGCGCCGCAATCGCGCCGAACAGCTCGGGTGCCTGATTGGCAACCGCGCCCATCAGCTCGCCGCCAGCCGAACCGCCGCTCGCGGTTAACTTACCCTTTGAGGTGTAGCCCTGCTCGATCAGCGCGCGGCCAACATCGACAAAATCGTTGAAGGTATTGGTGCGTTTTTCCAGCTTGCCGTCGAGATACCATTGATAGCCGAGATCGTCACCGCCGCGGATGTGCGCGATGGCATAAGCAAAACCGCGGTCGATTAGGCTCAGCCGGTTGGTCGCGAAACCCGGCGGTGTCGCATAACCATATGCGCCGTAAGCATAGAGGTGGAGCGGCTGGCTGCCGTCTTTTTTGAAACCATTTTTGTAGACCACCGACACCGGCACCATCGCCCCGTCGCGCGCCTTCACCATCAACCGCTCGGTTGTATATTGCGCCGCGTCATAACCAGAAGGGATTTCCTGCACCTTCAGCGTCGTGAACTTTTTGGTCGCGACGTCATAGTCAAACACGGTGTCGGGGGTGACCATCGATTCGTAACCCAGCCTCAGCTTGGTCACATCGTATTCGGGATTGTCGCCAAGCCCCGCATCGTAGCTCGCCTCGGGGAACGGGATAAACTGCACTTTCGAGGCGTCGGCATAATCGCGGATTTCGATCTGGTCCAAGCCGTCGATCCGGCCTTCGGTCACGTAGAAATTCTTGAACAGGTCGATGCCGGTCAGATAATGTTGATCGGACCCTGCGATCAGCGTTTTCCACTCACCGGGCTTCGCCAGCGACGCGGTGGCGACGCGGAAATTGACGTGATCGTCGTTGGTCAGGATGAAGAGCGTGCCGTCGCGGACATCGACCGAATACTCACGTTTGACCTGACGCGGCGAAATCATGATCGGCGTTGCGGTAGGGTCGTTGGCTGGCACCAGCCGGATTTCCGAGGTCGCATTGTCGCCGGTCGCAATGACGATCCAGTCCTCCTGCACTGTCAGGCCGACGCCGACACCAAAGCCGATATCGGGTTCCTTATAGAGCAATGTCGCCTTCGCCGGATCGTCGCCGAGCTTGTGATAATGCGCATTGTCGGTGCGCCAGTTATCGTTGGCGAGGCCGTAGACAAAGCCCTTGCTGTCGCTGGTCCAGACGATGCTCGACAGCGTGCCGGGGATGATGTCGGGCAATTCCGCGCCGGTCGTCAGATCACGGACGTGCGCCTCGAACCGTTCGGAGCCATTATCGTCATAGGCATAGGCCATCAGGGCGTCATCGGGGCTGATCGATAGCACGCCGAGCCGGAAATAATCCTTACCCTTGGCGAGGACGTTTTCGTCAAGGATCAGCTGATCCGCGCCACCGGCAACGGGTTTGCGAAAATGCTTCTTGTACTGCGCACCCTCGTCGAATTTCGACCAGTAGATATAGTCGCCATCCTTTTGCGGGACCGACGAATCATCCTCCTTTATCCGGCCCTTCATCTCTTGGAATATCGTTTCGACCAGCGGCTGGTGCGGCGCCATCTGCGCCTCGAAATAGGCATTCTCCGCCTTCAGATGGGCCAGCACGTCGGCGTCATCGACCTTGGGATAGCTTTGGTCCCTCAACCAATAATAATCGTCGGTGATCGTGATGCCGTGATGGGTGGAGCTGTGCGGGCGCGTTTCGGCGACGGGAGGCGTGAGAGCAGCTTTTTCGGTCATATTTTCTTTCTTGGCTAATTCTTCGGCAAAAACCGGGGCTGAAATTGCGGCGAAGGCAAAGGAAAGGGGCAGCAGTGCTTTCATGTGGCGGATTCCTCGCTTATATCAGATGCAGTCTCTTAAGAATGGGAATGTCCGATGTCCACCTATGAAGCCCGCCTCAACGCCCTCCGCGTCCAGCTCAAGAAAGACCGGCTCGACGGTTTTGTCGTGCCGATTTGCGACGAGCATATGTCCGAATATGTGGGTGATTATGCGCAAAGGCTCGGCTGGCTGACGGGCTTTGGCGGGTCGGCAGGATCGGCGGTTGTCTTGAGCGAAGAAGCCGCGATCTTCACCGATGGGCGCTATACGCTGCAAGAGCGCGAGCAGGTTGACGGCAAAGACTGGCAATAT
>JANONL010000460.1:0-10231 GCA_031420815.1 Sphingomonadales bacterium
GTTCGCGCCTTATGTCGGCGTCGAATGGGCGGCCAAGTCCGGCGACACAAAACGGTTTGCGCGCGCTGCGGGAGAGGACCCATCAGTGATTAATTTTGTATTCGGTATAAAGGCTTGGTTCTGACCAGCAGGCGCACCCAAATTCATTTGGCCGCGAGCCGCGTCCACAAATGGCTCGCGCTGATCATCGGCGCGCAGCTGCTGATTTGGTTTGCCAGCGGCGTGATCATGAGCTTTTTGCCAATCGAGAAAGTGCGTGGCGAGCATCTGGTTGACCGAGAGCGCGTGGTCACTCTGCCGACTGATATGGATCTTTCGCAGTTAAACGTCGTGGTTAGCAAAGCCGACGCCGTAACTATCACTATGGTCGATGGACGCGTTGTGGCACGTGTGGAGCGGGCTAATGACAGCGATGAGCTCGTCGATGCCGTAACCGGTCAGACGCTGCCGCCGCTTGATGCAACAGGCGCCGAACGGATTGTCCGCAGCGTATGGCTGGGCGACAAATCGGTTTTAGCGACTACGCGAAAGATAACGACAGAAAGCACCGAATATAGGGCTGGGCTACCTGCATGGCAGGTGACGATGTCCGACGCAGAAAACACCCATGTTTATGTAGAGGCTAACACCGGTCGCATTACCGCCGTACGCAATGGGACGTGGCGGCTTTATGATTTCTTCTGGGGTCTGCACATCATGGACTGGAAGAACCATGAGAACTTCAATACGCCGTGGCTTCTGGCGTTCGCGATCGGCGGGCTGATCTTGGGGATTGCCGGCACGATATTGCTGTTCATCCGCTGGCCGTTCCGGCGCAGGCGCAAAACCAAGCGGATCGCCGGATGACGAAACTTTGGATTCGAGACAGAGATATTGTATTGAATTCGGCGATGGGTTATCTTTGAATATGAAGGTTTTTCGTCGACCTCGTTTCATGGTTGCAACGTACGCGTTGCTGGCGCTGATAATGATTACGCTAGCCGGACGGTCCGAAGCCAATTGTTTCACCATGAAACCGGAACCTATTTCCCAAAGCCAGATGATGGCGGATTGCGCGGATATGGATGGTGATACGGTCGACCCGCAACATTCTTCGCCGACCCGTGATTTGAATGAAGGGCAGACGGGCCTGTGCCATCTCGGTTGTCCCATGCTATTGACGGCGGCTGAGGCCAAAAATATTTACGCAGGGTTACTATCGCCAACTTATATTCCTGAATTGGCACCGATACCGGTCGGTGTAATCGACATTCCTCAAACCCCGCCTCCACGGTTTGGCTGAATATTTTTCAACCAACCAAAATCATGGAGAATATTATGAAAATGAAGATGCTAATCGGCGCAGTTGCGTTGACCCTTTCCGGCGCTGCTTTTGCAGCAGAGCCTGCTGCACCCAAGAAGGAATGCTGCTGCAAAAAAGGTGAGGAGGGCAAAATGGCGTGTTGCAAAGACGAAGCCAAAGGTGCCGAAAAGTCTGGTCACGAAGGCCATGACATGGGCGATATGAAAACTAAATAAGCGCGAGTGTTCGGGGGCGACGATGTCGCTCCCGAATATCATCGCACCGAAACGATGGAGTTTTCCTGTGAAAAAACTAATTCTCACGCTTGCTTTGTTCTCTACATCGGCAATCGCGGCGAATGACATAGTGATGCACCGCGACCCCGGTTGCGGGTGCTGCGAAAAATGGGCGGCGCAGGTGCGCCAGAAATTTGGGCGCGCCGTCAAGATTGTTGATGACGCCAATCGCGCCGCAATCCACAAACGGTTAGGTATGCCCGCCAGTCTGGCGTCGTGCCATACCGCTATCATCGACGGAATAGCATTTGAGGGCCACGTGCCGGTGGCCGACATGAAGCGCATATTGGCGGCTAAACCCGGTAGCGTGCGAGGATTGGCGGTCGCCGGTATGCCGATGGGTTCACCCGGTATGGAGGCCCCCGGCTATCCTGCGGATCGCTATAACGTCATTGCCTTTGGATCGGGCAAGACGAGCGTATTTGCACGCCATTGAGCGGTGTAATCGTTGCGGCTGGACAGCCGAATGATGACCAAAGTAGAGTCATATTTCAACGTGATTTCACCAACCTAATGTAGAAATATCATGACGAAATGTTATTCAGCGGCAATCTCTGTTTGCTGTGTTGTAATGACCTCGCCTGCGAGCTTTAGGACTTCGGAGTCCTTACCATATTGCTTGGCAACCTCGGCCATCGCGATTGCACACCTTGATGGTCCAGCATCATGCCGGTCATGAAATCGTGGTCGGCATCGCCAGTGTAATTTTCGCGCATCCTGGCCATCATTTTTTCTTCGCGGCACGGTAAGCGCGGGTCGATGCAGTTTCACTGCGCGGCATACTGTGCGACGTTGCCATCAACGCTGTTATTGCGAACACAGCTACTACCGGAAGGTAGCTGGTCGCGTTGTGTTTGGACGGCCGCAATGGTAGCGACAGCAGTTATTTCGATTGGCCGTGGCTGAACGTCCACTCCCTTTTTATTGCAGCTTAACACCAGACCGTTTGAGCTAGGCCCGAAGTAAACCAATGATTAGTGAGGTTGGCCGGTCTCAGTACCAGGCTGCTGCCTGAACGCCCAAAGATCATCCCTTTCTGACTTCAGCCACTTCCCTGTCCGGAGGGTGCCCGGACGTGCAACCCGCGCTCATGCGGACCGTGTTGCTGCGCTTCGCGCCGCTGGCCGCACTATTCCTTTGAGTGGGGTTTCCCTCGCTGTGCTCGGTGCAGCCCTGACCATCCCCGTTCTTATCGGGGCTCAGTCAAAGGGAAGATCCCTTGGACGGTTAGAAACAGCTTCAAAAGGTCAATCATCATAAAGAACACAGTCACCTTCGTCGGCTTTGTTGATAACACGCCAGAAGTTCGCAATACCCAGTCAGGGGCAGCCGACCGGCAACTTGCAGTTATCGGCGCCTCGTAATAGGTTGGCGCGCCCGCAATTTGGCTAATGATCTGCTCGGCAAACGCATCGTGATGGCGCGCAATGTCTGATTCCGTTAATCGGCCAGTCGGCGATGGGACATCGTCGACATACACCAACATGTAAGTCAGACATCAATAAACTAAAAAACGAATATATTTCAATTATTTAAAATTATCAAAATTTCGGAAATAAGCCATCTGTTTCTGCTTGCGACAACCAACATTCAAAAATGATGGCTTTCGTTTCGCCAATTCGCTAGCTGGTCATCACGCTAAAATTCTGGAAGTTTTCATGCCCAACCGATTCTTCGTACTCGCTATTTCTACATTGCTTGCATCGTGCGGCAGTTCGACATTGGGCGGGGCTGGCTCGGCGTCGGATATCCAGATTGTCGAAAAAGGCGAATTGCCGGAACCTACGCGCCTCGACCTTTTCGAACAGAACCGGCCATATCTGATCGGCCCGTTCGACAAACTTATTATCGACGTGTTCGGCATTGAAGAGCTCAGCAAGCAAGAGGTTCAAACCGACGCGGGCGGTAGAATTTCCTTTCCGCTCGCTGGCATCATGGAAGCGGCAGGCAAGACACCGGGCGAACTGGAGGCCGAGATCGAACAGCGATTGCGCGGTCAATATGTGCGCGACCCGCAGGTTACGGTGAACCTTAAAGAGACGGTAAGTCAGGTTATCACAGTCGATGGCCAAGTTAAAAAGCCTGGCCTTTATCCAGTCATCGGCAAAATGACTCTGATGCGTGCCGTTGCAACTGCCGAAGGAACAGCTGAATTTGCAAAACTCGACGATATTGTAGTGTTTCGTACCGTTAACGGGCAAAAAATGGCTGCATTGTATAATCTTAAGGCGATCCGTCGCGGATATTACAACGACCCAGAGGTATTTGCGAATGACGTTGTGGTAGTCGGCGACTCTCAGGCACGACGTTTGTTTAAGGATGCGCTACAAATCGTTCCTCTGCTGACTACTCCTTTGATTATCGCGTTGCAAAACAGCGGAAGGTGATTTCGTATTAAAATCAGTAATTTAATCAAGTCGCCTTGGCAAAGTCGGCTGCTAACCCGTTTTTAGGGTTGCACAATTTGATTTTATGCTATGCCTAAGTCTCGGTTGGGGTGGCCGGGAACTGATTTATCGGGGGCTTTATGGCATTCCACTCCCGCGTCGTGGACGACGCGTTACAACTGTCTTCGTTCGCTTTGCAGGAGCGTGCGCTGGGCGTCCCAATTACGGGACGCAACTTCAATGAAATATCTTTGCGTCATGATCAGCAGGATCGCATTTTCTGGTGTTTTATGAACCAGACGGGGCGACCAAGCTACACGTATAGCTTGGGCGCAGAAATCCAGCAGGTACAAGACTGGGTTGGAAATAATTACGCCATGCCTGCCAATGGTGGACCGGACGATTTGCGCTATTTTGTGTGCGGTTCGAAAACGCCCGGAGTCTACAATCTCGGCGGCGACCTTAGGCATTTTGCCGAATGCATCAGGACGCGTGACTTATCTGCGATGCGGAAATACGCCGAAACCTGTGTTCGCATGCAATATGCCAATTCCAACGGCTTTGGCGCACCGATTATCACTATGGCATTGGTGCAGGGTGATGCGCTCGGCGGAGGCTTTGAGCACGCGCTCGCGTTCGACATTTTAGTGGCTGAGCGCAGTGCTCGTCTTGGATTGCCGGAAATTATTTTCAACCTGTTCCCGGGGATGGGAGCGTACAGCTTTCTCGTTCGCCGTGTTGGTCGCAAGATTGCTGAAAATTTCATTCTTGAAGGCAAAATTCATACTGCGGAAGAACTGTATGATTTGGGTATCGTCGATATTTTGGTCGAGGATGGAGAGGGCGAAGCAGCGATTATTGATTACTGCCAGCGCAATCAGCAGCGTTTTGCCGCAGAACGCGCAGTATATTTGGCGCGGCGTGCAACCAATCCTGTAGAGCTTGAGGAGCTTCTGAAAATAACTAATATCTGGGCGGAAACGGCGATGACGTTGACCGACGCTGACGTCCGCAAGATGGAAAGGTTGGCAGACGCACAAGAACGCAAAATTCAACGGAGCTTGCGCGCAGTTGTCTGAGTTAACGCGCGTTTTTTGCTGTTGTCTGTGGATTGGAAACAATCGGCGGGGATAGTTCGGCTGTCACCCGTTGAAGTTCGTGCTCCACCTTCTGCAGATAAGCTCGACCGTTATCCAGAAAGTCGCCTTCGGTAATTTTTTCAAGCTTGCCGCACAGCGTTGCGAGTGGCTTCGCCCCCATATTGTTGGCCGAACTTTTGAACGCGTGAGCATGAAAGCGAAACTGTTTCACGTCGCTCTGATTGACCGAATTCCGCATTGGGCCAATAGTTTGATCAACATCTTCGAAAAACCCTTCGATCATGCCAGCAATAAAGTTTGCGTCGCCAATTGAGCGCAAATAGGCCATCTGCCCAGCATCTATGGCGCTAGTACGCTCATTAAGCGTCGGCTTGAGCGAAACGACGACATTCAATGGATCTTCTGTTGAATCGCCGGATCGGCAGCCGGGATTTGTGGCGGCTGTAGAACAATATTTTTCGATGGTCGCCAGCAGCAATTTTGCGTCAACCGGCTTGGTCAATCGCATGTCCATCCCGGCGTTCAAGCAACGTTGCTCGGTTTCCATCGTTGCATCGGCGGTAACTCCAATGATAGGAATATGTTGCCGTCCGCCTTCTATTTGCCTCCACATATGACAGGCATCGATACCATTTAAGCGGGGCATGTTCACGTCAAGCAAAAGCACGTCAAATCCACCATTTTCTAGTGCTTCGATCGCTTCGTCACCGTCGGTCACCAGTGTCACTTTATGGCCAGATGCCTCCAATATTGCGGACAACACGTTGCGGTTCGTCCGGTTATCGTCTGCAACCAATACCGACCGGGGAGTGACCGATGTGACTTTGATCACGCTGTCGGCCTTTTCAATCTTCAATTGTCGCGCGAAAGAGCACCCTATGCGAATTGCGCTGCGCATCTCGTCAAAGTCTGGACTTGGCGGGATGACCGAGGCAAAAGCTGCGCGCAATGTGAGGTCTTCCAGATCAACCGTATCTCGGTCGGCAACCATGACTGCCGCCACTTCGGCGTTTGCAAAGCTGGTCCAAATCACGTCATCGGGCGCGATTTGTGATGCAATTTGTTGCGCCATCATGACCACATTGAACCGGTCAAGTTCAACCCCAGCAATGGCCGCGCGTATTTCGCTGACGCTGGTGCAATTGATATGGCGGACAACAAAGTCGCTGACTGATTGCGCACCGGCGAGCAGTTCGGGTTCAAACCGACCAAGCGATAATATGCGAACGGGATCGGCGTCGGCACCATCTAACCCGTTGTTTACCGTCGTCGAAGCTTCCACAGGAATGGTAAAGCGAAACGTGCTACCGTGACCGATTGTGCTGGAAACAGCGATTGTGCCGTCGACTTGCTCCACGAGCTGCCGACAAATGGCTAGCCCCAACCCCGTTCCACCAAAGCGGTTCATCACCGTTTCGTCTGCTTGTTGGAAAGGCTGAAAAATCCGGTCGATAGCATCACTCGCAATGCCGATCCCGGTATCACTGACGGCAAACCAGAGCGCTATAGTGTCGCCATTTTCTTCAAACCCGCCGCAAATTGAAATTGATCCAGCATCGGTGAACTTTACCGCATTTCCAGTAAGATTAAGCAATATGTTGCTAATGACATCGCGCGGACCTTCAATCCAACGATCACTCAGTGGTTCGGCTTGCAGTCGGAATTGCAACCCTTTTTCCTCCATCCTGATTGCCATGATATCGCGTACTTCGGTTAAAAGGTCGGTGGCCTTAAACCGTGTCGTTTTGATAGGTGCGGATCCTGCGCCAGCCTTGGAAACCTGAATCAATTGTTCGATCAGCTGCAACAGATGTTCGCCGGCAAGAACACTCGCGTCGATCATTTCGCGCTGATTGCGTGGCATTTCGGCTTGGCGGAGGTGGTTTCCGTAGCCGATAATTGCGTTCAACGGCGTGCGCAATTCATGGCTAACACTCGCCAGAAAATAGCTTTTAGCTTTGCTTGCTGTCTCAGCCTGCTCTTTTGCGTGCGACAGCTTTCTGATGAGTGTCGAGCAGTAAGCTGGAATTATGACTAGCGCAGCAACGAGGCTTGTTCCTAGCGTCAGGTTGTTCTGCCAATAAGGCGTCGTCGATACAATCACACCAAATGCGGTCGTTGACATTGCTGCTGTGACCAACAGCCATTTCACCCCATAGCGAAAGCCGTTCCCAAGAATCACCCACAACAACAGCGGGTAGAAGGCGGACATGTTCTCCGGCTCCCGCAGCATGACCGCAAATGCCATCATGACATCCAGAATAATGGCAGCAAACCAACGTTCTTCAGGCCGCCATGCGCCGAATTTCTGCATGATGAATAGTGCGGCATTAAAAGACAAATAAGCAAAAAATGCAGCAAAAACGACAGGGTCAAACGCAAACAATACACAGATGATTCCTGCGGCACTGCCCAAGATCATACGATTGACCAATATCTCCTGCTCGGGAGTAATATTGGCTTTGAATTCACGGAGCCGCGCTATCATGCCGCACCAGGTTGGTATTTGGCGGAAGCGTCGCTGAAAAGTTCGCGCAACTGATCGACCGACAGCGGGCGACCAACAAGATATCCCTGCACTTCATCACAACCGGACGCACGCAACAGCGCAAACTGAGCTTCGGTTTCTACGCCTTCGGCAACGACGCGCATGTCTAATGCGTGCGCCAAATGTGCTATGGTGGAAATAATTGCGCGATCGGCGGCCGACTGCTCGATTCTCGCAATGAATGTCTGGTCGATTTTTAACCGTGTCGCCGGTAAGTCGCGCAGATACTGAAGCGACGAATAGCCTGTACCAAAATCGTCGATAGAAATTTCAATGCCGCTTGCACGGAGCGTCGCCAGTTGCGCATGAACCGATTGATTTTGGTCCAGCAACAGCTCTTCGGTAATTTCCACCGCCAGCCTGCCTGGGCCTATCCCGTATTTTTTTAAAATTGCCAAAAAGTCGTTGCACATATTCGGATACTGGAATTGCTTTGGGGATACGTTTACTGCCACGTGCGGCAATTCGATACCTTCCGCAGAAAAGGCGGCTATTTGCTGGCAGGCGGATTCAATCACCCAGTGACCAATTTTGTCGATTAATCCTGAATCGTTGGCGATACGGATAAAGTCAGCCGGGACAAGCCGTCCACGTACTGGGTGCTGCCACCTGATAAGCGCTTCGAGGCCAACATAATTGCCCGATACGGCGTCGACGATCGGCTGATATTCGAGGAAGAGTTGATCATTGAGCAAGGCGTCGCGCAGGTCACTTTCCACGCCTGCGTTAAGTTGGGCGACTTGATTCAATCGCGGAGTGAAGAAGCAGAAGCAATTGCGTCCGGTCGATTTCGCCTCATACATCGCCAAGTCGGCCAATCTTAGCAGTTCATCGCCAGACGTTCCGTCCTCCGGAATAAGCGCAACGCCGATGCTCGCGCCGATAAGCTGATCGATGCCGCTAATCGAATACGGCCGCCCGATCTCTGCCAGCAGATCAGCACAAAGGCCTGCAACGTCGGTGTCGTTGTCGAGATTCTGCAAAATTATCGCAAACTCATCTCCACCAATTCTTGCTGCAAAGTCGTCATGGCCAATTGCGTTACTGATGCGTTCCGCAACCTGACGCAGCAAGACATCACCGGTTTGGTGTCCGCGAGTGTCATTGATGACCTTGAACCGGTCAAGGTCGAGCAACAATAACGCTGTGGATTTACCCGTGGTCGTGCTGTCTTCGATCGCAATGCGCATCCGCTCTGCCAACAGCGAGCGATTGGGAAGACCAGTAAGCATGTCATGGAGGGCAAGATGCGTTCGGTGTTCTTCGGCAAACTTTCGCGCGGTAATATCTAGGCCAGTGGTCAGAACACCGATGGTCTGGTTGTCCTTGTTCAGCAGCGGCGACTTGTTGCAGTGGAAGATCAGCTCAATGCCCTCACTCACGAACTTCTCTTCATAGTTCGGTATCGGCAGGCCCGTTTCGATAATGACGTTATTGCGCCGTTGTTCGCGCTCGGCGAGCTTTGGATCGAACAAATCGAAGATCGACATGCTTACGAGATGGTCGGGCTCTTGGCCGAACAGTGCAGCCTGATAGGAGTTCAGGAATAGAAATTTGCCGTTTCGGTCGGTGGCGTTAATCAATATCGGCGTGGTGTCGATAATCTGCTCCAGCATAGATTTGCCGCCATTGTCGTCGCTGTCACTTTCGCCAAATCCCGACGTAGATGCCGCCGACACCCGCTTTTCCAATTCCAGTTTTTTATGATGCTGGCCCAGTAGCAGCAGAGTTCGGTCGCGGAATTCAACGTGCGAAACTGGGCTTTGCAAAAAATCTGTGGCGCCGGCGTCAAGCGCATTTATGCGACATTCCCGATCTTGACGCGCGGTAATGATAATTGCTGGAACATGCGAGCCGGTTGCCCGTGCGCGTACCTTGCGGATGAATTCCGCGCCGTTCATTTCAGGCATGCGGTAGTCGACTACCAGTAGGTCGGCAGGCTCGTCATTCAGCCATTCCAAAGCCTCCACTGCGCTGTGAAAGCATGTGGCGGAAAAATCCGGACCCATCATCGCAACGAATTGAGCGTAAACGCGTAAATTCGTGGATCGGTCGTCGACAATGACAATGCGCGCGTGCATGGTCTGGCCTTAGCCGGACAACATCAATGAATGGTTAAGGCCCTGTTTGCAAATACCACTTTGCTTTGAATCGGATGCTTTAGGCAATCTGGTCGGGAAAAGAGGATTCGAACCTCCGGCCCCTGTCTCCCGAGGGCAGTGCTCTACCGGGCTGAGCTATTCCCCGACCGTTGCATTGCTGTTGAATAGGTAACGCATGTAATGACCGTAATCAGCGGTCAGGACGGTTTCAAGCCAATTATTGCAAAATGCGGCGGTTGCCAGAATCGCCTTACGCCCGTAACTTTCCCAACAATGGCAAACGAACCACATTATGAAGAACAGTATCTAGCGCTGATGCAGCGAATTTGGATCGAAGGGACTCTCCAACGGGACCGGACGGGGGTTGGTACAAAGGCGTTATTCGGAGCGACGATGCGGTTTTCACTGACCGACGATGCGATCCCATTGTTAACGACAAAGCGTGTGTTCTGGAAAACGGCAGCGCGGGAGATGCTGTGGTTTTTGACTGGTGAGACCAATATCCGACCGTTGCTG
>JANONL010000461.1:0-4184 GCA_031420815.1 Sphingomonadales bacterium
AGCTGAGATTCAGCCGCAGTATCAAAGCGGATAGATAGTATGGCCGCCGTCGAGAATGATGCACTGACCGGTAAGGAACCGGCTTTCTTTCGATGCGAGATAAACCGCGATACCCTCCATATCCTCCAGCCGCCCGATTTCGCCCGAAGCCGCCCGGCGTTTTGCCCCGTCCTGAAAATATTGCGGCGTATCCAGCGACATCTCGGTTTCTATAAATCCGGGTAGAATGGCATTCGCCTGTATGCCTGCTTTGCCGTATTCGATGGCGAGGCCGCGCACCAAACCGGCAACCGCCGCCTTGGTTGCCGAATATCCGGTCGCCATCGGAAGCCCCATTATTCCAGCAATCGACGAGGTGACTATCAGCTTGCCCGGTTTTTTCAGTTCAAGCCAATGCCGCACTGCCAGCTGGAACGAGGTTATCACGCTTTGTACATTGAGATCGTTAGTGCTTTGCCAATCTTCACGGCTCAATTTGTGAAACGGCCCGCGCACGCCCGATCCGCCTGCATTAGCAAAGAAGCTGTCGATGCTGCCGAAACGGGCAAGCGTTTCGGCAAAGGCTTTTTCGGCATCTGCGTCGTCGGTAACGTCGCATTCGAATGCCGCTGCCTCGCCGCCCATTGCGAGGAGAGTGGCCACCGCATCAGCATTTTTTGCTGGATTGCGGCCCCAGATGGCGACACTGGCACCTGCCTTCACCAATCCCTTTGCCATTGCCAGGCCAAGCCCCGAATTGCCCCCCGTCATCACCGCAACATGGCCAGTAAGGTCGAAAATCTGTATGCTCATACTATCCGCTCGCCCCTGTCACTGCCCGGCCTTTTTGTGTTGAAGCTCGAGTCCTGCCGCCCACCGCCGCTGAAATCCGCGCCAGTAATCAGGCTGTTTGTCACTCGCCAATGCCTCCCCTTCTTGCGCTCCGAACGTGACCGGCCACTTGCCATCGCTGGCGACCGGGGTTGGAACGTCAAGATACGCACGTTTCGCAATATCGGCCTTGAGCGTTAAATCAAGAAAAGCGGTCACAAAATGCTGATTAATCTGGTTGAGACGTTCTTGGCGCCATACCGGCTCGCGAGCATAGCCGATTGCCTCGCCCGACGGATTGTCTCCAAGGTCAACAGGATTGCCTGCAATATTGTGCAGAGCCTCGCGATAAAGGAGAATGTATCGATCCGAACCTTTCGCATTATCAAATAGCCAGCTTACCCCGTCGCGGTAGTTCACAATATCATCATGATCGCCTGCAATGAAAAGCGTAGGTCTTTTTAGCTTTGCCATCCCCTCGACCGACCATGCGCGATTATCCGGTTGCCCGCCCCAAGGTGCGATCAGGATGATTGAATCGACCAGGGCCGTAGCTTGGCTATCAATGCTGACAGCTTGCGTCTTGGACGCGGTTGGCAACCCTGTAAACGGCTTGCCTTCCGGATCGAAAGTTGCGCCAGCAGTTCCAAGTGCGCCAAAACCGCCCATCGAATAGCCGATGAGCCCGATCTTGCTATTGTCCGCCGATAAAAGCGAAGGCTCGCCTTTGGCAAACACCGGGTCGACCAGCTTGCGAATAATCTGCTGTTGGTCAAGGCTGCGATCGTTCAGCACTTTGCCGAATGACAGCATGAACCCCGGCACACTGTCGAAGCGCATATCACGGTGGTCGATCGCCGCGACAATGTAGCCGCGCGACGCAAGATGTTCACCCAAGCGGCTCAGATGCTCGCTCCACCCGCCAAAGCCGTGTGAGATCACCACCAGCGGGAATTTGCCTTTGGCCGCCGACACGCCTTCAAAAGCCAAACCTTGCTCCACCACTTCGTGCGTCGACTTATCGGGCATGGCCATCGTGTGTCGATAGGTTGCTGCAACTCCCTTCGCGACGGTTGTGGGATACCAGAAACGCAGCCCAATGGTGCGAGCAGCCTTTTCAGCACCCGCTGCGGTCAGTGTAATCCGCTGTCCCAACATTATATCCCGATACGCAGTGCCAACTGCATAGTCGCCCCGTCGCCCAAGTTCGGGGGCTTCGATATCGCTCGCAACCCGTCCTGCATCGGCTGAAACCGGCATGGTGGTTGATATCAGACATACAAACGCTGCTGCGATACTCGCCTTCATAAACAGACCCCGGTAAAAAACGGCGAGATCAAAACGATCCCGCCGCAGGAGGAGGAGAAAAAGATAACCAGATGGACGGGAGAAGTCGCCACTGGCCCTTTTTAGAATTTGAAAGTCGTCGTTACCCCAAATGTCCGCGGTTCCAAAATCCGCGCATTGCGATAACTTCCAATCAAATCACTTTCGATAATCGAGTTGGTAATATTATCCTTGTCGAAGATGTTTTTGACATAGCCTTCGATATTGATCGTTGCATCGGCATTGCTGACCCGCAGTAATGCGTTGGCGATGCTCCAAGCCTTGATCCGGTCATTGACGGTGTTGAACTCACGCGCGAAATAGCGGCCCTGCCAGCTGTAGTCGCCGCGTATCGTTGCGGTCCATCCACCACCGCCAAGCGGCATAGTATATTCGCCGCCCACCGCAATCTTGAACTTTGGCGCATACGGCAATTCATTACCCTTAAGCGACAATCGGACTTCGGGGGTTTTTGTCGGGATGCCGACACCGTTCCACTGCGCCGGATTGGCCGGGTCACTCGTTTCCTGGCCCGGCGCCAATCCTCCCAAACGCGTATTCAGATACGACGCGTTGGCATTGAACAAGAGGCCGTCAGCGGGTGCCCACAAAAACTCGCTCTCAACACCCCAGATTTTGGCATCGGTGTTGATCGTTTGCACCGAAGCGCCGCGACGTTGTCCCAATTGCAGGTTTTTGTAATCATAATAAAAGCCGGAGAAATTGGCCTGTAAGGTGCCGTCCGCAAACTGGTTCTTCGATCCGATTTCATAGGCATTGATGAATTCGGGATCGAACGTTGGCAGGGCTGACCCGATAGCGTTGAGCCCGCCGCCCTTGAACCCGCGCGAGAAGGACGCGTAGAGCAAATTGTCATCGCTAAGCTTGTGGTCAAGCACGACGCGCCCTGTGAAAGCATCATAATTGCCCGCCAGCTCCGTGAACGCTGGCACCGAAAGAAACACCGTGCGTCCGCGTGTTGATTTCTTATCCTTGGTATAGCGCAGCCCCACGGTCAGTTTGGTGGCATCGGTTAGATTATAATAGGCCTCGCCGAATGCCGCGAACGATTTGGTTCTGGCATCGCGCGTATCGGCATTAAATGACCAAGCCTCTTGCGGCAATCCGCGCAGGAATCTGGCAAACAGTTCAAGCCCCGGATGGTAAATCTGGAACGAGGCGTCGCCCTTGGTGTTGAAAAAGTTGATGCCGGTCGTGAAATCGAACGGACCGTCGAAATCCGAAACCGCCCTGAATTCTTGATAATATGCGCGCCCTGATGCCACAAAACTATCGGACGAGCGCAACTGGTTGGTAGTGATCCTCGTATCGCGATCAACATTATAGGTCACCGGAAAATTGAACCAGAACGGCAGCACGGCATTGTCGAAATCGGTGCGCGCCTCTGAGTTGCCTTTTGAAAAAGCGGTCAGCGACAGCAAAGTTATCGGGCCTACCTTCTGACTGATTTCGGCTGTTACGTTGGTCTGCTTGCCGGTGAAGTGCGAGTCATAGTCGGTGGCAACGGTACGCAGATCGGTCGGGTTTTGCGCGCCAGTATAGATGCTGGTCCCCGCTGGAAACAATGTACCGCCAAATACAAATGCGTTAGTGGCATTCTGCAATGTCTGAAAAAGCACACCGCTGGTATCAGGCGAGTCAAACCCGAGTTCAATTGGCGAGCAGCCCAAGACCGGCGTCGCCTTGCACAGCCGCTTGTTCTCACGCGACCGGCTGCTGTTCTCTTTTGAATGGTTGACCATGATGTCAATTGTCGTGTCAGGGCTTGGGTTAATCCGGAGCGAGGCGCGAACCGAATGCTGGTTGCGGCCATCAATGTCTCCGCCGGTACCGATATTCTTCGTGTAGCCATTCCGGTTCAGATAGAAACCGGCAAGGCGTAATTGCACAATCTCGTCGCCAATGTTGATGGCCCCGTGAACGCGTTTGGTATCAAAACTGCCATGTTGCGCGGTGAGGTAGCCGCTAAAGCCGTCTTTCGGTTTCGCCGTAATGAGGTTGATCGTGCCACCCGTGGTGTTGCGGCC
>JANONL010000462.1:0-2895 GCA_031420815.1 Sphingomonadales bacterium
AGCATTTTGTCGAGTATCGAATATTCGGGCAGCGAGTCGCTGTCTTTCTGGTCGGGGCGTAGTTCGGCGCTCGGCGGCTTGTTGATGATTGCTTCAGGAATGACCGGTCCGTCTGGCCCCAGCCCGATGCGGGGTTTGTGCTTATTGCGCCACTCCGAAATCGCGAACACCGTCATTTTGTAAGCGTCTTTCAGCGGATTATAGCCGCCCGCCATATCGCCGTAGATCGTTGCATAGCCAACGCTCATCTCGCTTTTGTTGCCGGTGGTCAGCTGCATGTGGCCGAACTTGTTGCTGAGCGCCATCAGCGTCAAGCCGCGGATGCGGCTTTGCACATTCTCTTCGGTGATATCCACTTCGCGGTCTGCAAAACTGCCCGACAGCATGACGTCAAATGCCTCGACCGCAGGTGAAATCGTGATCGTATCGTACCGGCAACCGATCATTGTTGCGCATTCCGCCGCATCGTCAAGACTCGACTGGCTGGTATAGCGGCTTGGGAGCATCACACACCAGACGCGGTCCGGACCCAGCGCATCGGCCGCAATCGCCGCGCAAATCGCCGAATCGATCCCGCCCGAAAGCCCCAAAACAACACCCGGAAAGGCGTTGGTGTCCACATAGTCGCGCAAGCCAACTATCATGGCGCTATAGATGTCGGCGGGATGATCTTCCCACTCAGCCAATTCACCCGCGTCGCAAGCCCATCCATCCACGCCCCGTTTCCAGTGGGTAACGCGCAGTTCCTCGCTCCAGTCAGGCAAGCGGTGTGCCGCTTTGCCATCGGCGTTCAGAACAAACGAACTGCCGTCAAACACCAACTCGTCCTGGCCGCCGACGCGGTTCAGGAACAGTAGAGGAAGTCCGGTCTCCGCGACACGCGCGGCAAACACCTGATCGAGCCGCCGGTCATCTTTGTCGATTTCATACGGGCTGCCGTTTGCGGAGATGAGCAATTCAGCACCCTGATCGGCAAGATGCTTTGAGACCGGCGCAAGCCAGCCATCTTCACAAATCGGCAGGCCGAGCCTCACTCCGCGAAATACCACCGGTTCGGGCAGTGGTCCCGACGCAAATATCCGCTTCTCGTCGAACGTTCCATAGTTGGGCAGTTCGCGTTTATACCGGACTGCTGCGACCCGCCCGGCGTCGAGCAGCGCGATGCCGTTATAAAGCAAACCACCCTCGACGAAAATCGATCCAACCAGCATCGCTGGACCACCGTCCGCAGTCGCCTTGGCCAGTTCAGCCAACTCTGCCGACGCCCGTGCAGCAAAAGCGGGCTTCAACACCAGATCTTCCGCTGGATAGCCGATCAACTGCTGCTCGGGGAAAACGATCAGGTCGGCGCCAGGGGCTTTTGCTCGCCATTCGAGCATGGCTTTAGCATTGCCCGCAAGGTCGCCCACCCGCTGGTTAATTTGCGCCATGGCGATGGTTAGTTGGTCAGTCATGTCTCCCTATCTATGGTTCACAAGCTTTACGGGCAAGGCGATTGTCAGCAAGCGAGCGCATCGCTAGAGCGACAGTACGAATCCAAACAGCCCGCCGCATCGGGGTCAGGCAAATTGAAGATGGGCAAATTCGGGGATGGGCATATGAAACTTATTTCGGGCAACGCGAACCTGCCACTGGCGCGCGCAATTGGCCAGTATCTTGAACTGCCACTAACCGACGTTAGCGTCCGGCGCTTTGCCGATGACGAGATTTTTGTCGAAGTTCACGAAAATGTTCGCGGCGAGGATATGTTTGTCATCCAGTCGACCAGCCACCCAGCGAATGACAATCTGATGGAGCTGCTGATCTGCATCGACGCGCTGCGTAGGGCGTCGGCCAAGCGGATTACCGCCGTGCTACCCTATTTCGGCTATGCCCGGCAGGACCGCAAATCCGGTTCGCGCACCCCAATCTCGGCAAAGCTGGTTGCCAATATGATTACCGCCGCCGGGGCCGACCGCGTGTTGACCGTCGATCTGCACGCCGGACAGATTCAGGGCTTTTTCGATATCCCGACCGATAATCTTTACGGTGCTCCGGTAATGAGCGCCGACATATTGTCGCGTTACGGCGGTGAGCCGCTGATGGTCGTGTCCCCCGACGTCGGCGGCGTGGCCCGCGCCCGTGCTCTTGCCAAGCGCCTAGATGATGCGCCGCTGGCTATTGTCGATAAACGCCGCGAGAAAGCAGGCGTGTCCGAAGTCATGAACATTATCGGTAATGTCGAAGGTAAATTCTGCATTCTGCACGACGACATGGTCGATTCAGGCGGTACCTTGTGTAACGCTGCTGCCGCGCTGAAAGCCAATGGCGCGACTGAGGTTGTCGCATATTGCACCCACGGTGTGCTGTCGGGCGAGGCCGCTGCGCGCGTGTCGGGTTCGGTCCTGAAAGAGCTGGTAATCACCGATTCGATTATGGCGACCAATGCCGTCGCCGATGCGCCCAATATCCGTCACCTGCCGATTGCACCTTTGCTTGGCGAAGCGATCCGGCGGATTGCCGATGAAAGTTCGGTGTCGAGCCTTTTTGATTAATGACACCAAACGACATCAAACTTGCCAACCACCTTGCAGACGCTGCGGGGGCCGCGATTCGTCCATTCTTTCGCTCCACTTTCACCCATGAAACCAAAGGCGATGCCTCGTCTGTCACCGAAGCAGACCGAGCAGCTGAGGCGGCTATCCGTACGATACTGGACGCCGAATGCCCTCATGACGGCATTGTCGGTGAGGAATATGGTGAAAAATCAGGGACATCTGGCCGCATCTGGATTGTCGACCCGATCGATGGCACGGTGAGCTTTATGGCAGGTCGCCCGATATTCGGCACGCTAATCGCGCTAGTTGAAGATGGCTGGCCGGTACTGGGCGTCATCGACCAATGCATCAGCGGCGA
>JANONL010000463.1:0-10121 GCA_031420815.1 Sphingomonadales bacterium
GGAACAATCGGTGCAAGCACTCCAAACATGATGACCAGCACTCGGCCTGCCGGATTGCGTGCACGGAGTCGATCTGCCACCCATCCGCCAATAATCACGCCAAACAATCCGCTGACCGCACCATTGGCGCCAAGGATGAAAGCAAACTCCGCCTTCGGCAGGCCGAGCACGATTTCTGCATAGGGTGCGGACCAGAATGCCAGCGCATAGGCCGCGAGAGATACAAGGCCGTAGCCCAATGCCGTGCAGATAAACGCAGGCGTCCCCCAGATGAGCGTGAAGGTCGCGGGATCACGCGAGCGCAAAGCCGACGCCCAACTGAACACCGCATAATAACCAAAACCTATCGAGGACCATTGCGGGAAATTGCCGGTGAGCTGGATCATCCAATAAGCAAAGGCCGCAATGGCTGCGCCGGTCGCGAGATTGATGATGAGCGCGGCTGGCCCGCGTTGCCATGCGCCCCAAATCGTGAAGGGCGGGACGATCATCGACAGGTCGCTGGCAAAGGCGCGGAAAGGTGCCAGCGTTTTGGCGGTGGGCACCCCGTCCATCGCGCCGCGAACGGGTTCGCGCAGTGTTGCGACCCACAAGGCAACGAGCAGTCCCGGAATGCCGACGGCGAGAAAGGCGGCCTGCCAGCCGACAAGCCCAGCCGGACCGCCGCCCGGATAGGCATCATTCCACGCCTTGACGATCAACGCCCCGACAAAAAGCGACACGCCGCCGCCGATATATAGACCCGACGAATAGATCGCGAGCGCGGTCGCGCGCTGGCGTTTGGGGAAATAGTCTGAGATCAGCGAATATGCGGTCGGGCTGGCGGTCGCCTCGCCGACGCCAACGCCCATGCGCGCCACCGTGAGTTGCGCCTGATTGCGGGCGAATCCGGACAATGCGGTCATAATCGACCAGAGCGCCAAGCCGACGGAGAGCAACTTCACGCGGCTCCAGTTATCCGCCAGCCGTCCGAGCGGAATTCCGAACAACGCATAAAAAACCGCAAACGCAGCGCCGCCCAGAAAGCCCATATCGCCGTCGGTAAGCCCCAGATCGGCCTTTATATCGACCGCGAGAATGCTCAAAATCTGCCGGTCGATGAAATTCAAAATATAAACAACAACAAGGACGCCGAGCACGTACCAGCTGTACCCGCTTGCTTCGCGTGGAGTTGCGGCAGCATTGTCACTATCAGCGATAGCTGTTCCGCCGCTAACCGTATCGCTCACAATTGTCTCCCGTGATGGCTGTTGTCGCCTTGCCGCGATATGGCTAGCAGAACAGGGCGATGGCGCAACCTGAATTGCCATTCAACTTTGTGGAGTGACGATGAGCCCCCATGACAACCCACCAACCGCCACCGTGCTGTTTGTCTGCCTCGGCAATATCTGCCGCTCGCCGTTGGCTGAAGCCGCGCTCCGGCAGGTTGCAGAGCGCGAGGGAATTGCCATTCATGTGGATTCAGCCGGAACCGGGGACTGGCATATCGGCCTTCCACCCGACCTTCGGGCACAAGCGGTGGCGAAGCGACTTGGCGGTCTGGATATCAGCGCTCTGCGCGCCCGCCAAGTGTCGCGCGACGATTTTTACCGGTTCGACCATATTCTCACGATGGACCGTAGCAATTTGTCGAATTTGCAAGCGATGACGCCGGTATCAGCAACCGCAAAGCTGACGTTGTTTCTCGACCATGTGCCGGGCCAGAAAGGGCAATCGGTGGCCGATCCCTATTACGGTGATGTCGCTGAGTTCGAGGCTTGCTGTCGTCAGGTAAACGCCGCAGCCCGGTGTTTTATCAATGTGTTGGCTGCGGAGTCCGGTTTCGCTTGAAATTCAGCAGGAAAATCACGATATTGCTTTCGTGCGGCAATATTGCCGTCGTTTGAGGAGAATTAAGTCATGGCTCAATGGTCCGATCCGCGGGTGACCGGGACGCAGTCGACCGTTACCGGCGCTGGCATTGGTGCCGGCGCAGTCGCAATTGACGCTGGCCTTCGTGCACATATGCTGAAGGTTTATAATTATATGACATCGGGGGTGCTGCTGACCGGTATCGTTGCGATGATGTTCGCGCAGTCTGGTTTCGCAGCTGATCTGTTGATGAACGGAGGCGCATTGCGCTGGCTCATCATTCTGTCGCCGCTTGCCGTGCTTTTGGTGATGAATTTTGGCCTCAACCGACTGTCCACCTCAACGTTGGTGGGCCTGTTCTTTGGCTTTGCGACCCTTATGGGCCTGTCTATGTCGACGGTCTTTCTGGTGTACACCGGTACATCGATTGCGCAGACCTTTTTTGCAACCGCAGCAGCGTTTGCCGGTCTTAGCCTTTGGGGTTACACCACCAAAAAGGATTTGAGTGGTTGGGGCAGCTTCCTGATTATGGGTGTCGTCGGCCTTTTGGTCGCTTCGATTGCCAATATCTGGTTGGCCTCGGGCACGCTGCAATGGGTCATCAGCGCAGTCGGCGTTTTGATCTTTGCCGGTCTTACCGCTTATGACACGCAAACGATCAAAAGCATCTACCTGCAAGTGCAGGGCAGTGACATGGTCGGCAAAGCCGCAATCATGGGCGCGCTCAACCTGTATCTGGACTTCATCAATATGTTCCAGTTCTTGCTGAGCTTCATGGGCGGTCGCGACTAAGTCACCCCTTGTTCAGCTAGACGAAGTAAATATGGCTCGGCGGGAAACCGCTGGGCCATTTTCTTTATGCGGTTTGCCGAACAGGGCTTCCCATCGACAGCAAAATCCTGTTTGGAAACCTCAAGGGTTGTTTCGGGAGAGAGTTTAATGCGTGTGGGCGTCAAAAGTCTTGCGGCCATCATCGTGATTAGCGCAGTCGCAGCATGCGCACCGCCACCAGTGAAGGTTGCGCCGCCACCAATTATCGTGCCGCCACCGCCACCGCCGCCGCCGATGCCGCTGCCCCCCGGTGGTGCTTCGACCACGATGTCGATCCCGCCATTGGCAGTAGATGGCATCCGCGTTACACCCAACCGGTTCCTCAGCAGCGATGAGAATATCTGGCATTTCCGCTCTGGGGTAAATGTCGCCGCGCTCAATTGCCAAGGCCCGGTTTGGGGGCAGATCGCCACCGAGTATAACAAGTTCATTGTTATTCACAAAAAGCGTCTGGGTCAGGCGAGTAAGGCGATAGACCGCGAATATGTCGCTCGTTATCCAGGCCAAAACGGCCTCCGCGTCCGCGATACGAAAATGACCGATCTGTATAATTACTTTGCGCTGCCGCCGGTAAAGGCCGAATATTGTGATACGGCGCTGCGCCGTGTGACCGAAGCCAACCTTACCCCGTCGGCTACGCTGCCGGAATATTCGATCGGCGCGCTGGCTGAAATTGATGGCATTTTCATCCGTTTCTTCGATGCTTATGTGCAGTATGAACGCAATTTGGCTGACTGGAACATGCGGTATGCGCCACCGCCGCCCGTCGTCCAGTTTCAACCCCAAAGCGTAACAGACGGCAACGCGTCGCCCGTCATAACACCAGTGCCGGTGCCTGGCCCTACCGCCCAGCCCACGATAGCGCCCGTTATAAGACCGACGCCAGTGCCCGCACCTGCGGTTCAGCCTCCGATTACGACGCCAGGAAGGTAACAGAGCAAGCGCTAAGCGGCGGCGCGCTCTGCGGAGTGGCCGACGGAGCAATCTCGCCCGTTGGACTTCGCCCGGTAGAGCGCCATATCAGCGGCGCGGTACAAGACCTTCCAATCATTTTCGTCATTGACGGCGCGGTTGGCGATGCCGACGCTGGCGGTGATCCGGTATCCTTGGGGTAGCTTCATCGAACGGACATCGGAAAGCAATTTATCCGGATCGAGTACGCCGACAACCGTGCTGCGATAACTTATGGCGAATTCTTCGCCGCCCATTCTTGCGACCAGAGCACCTTCGGGGGCGTTGGCTTTCAGCACCGCCGATATGCCGGAGATAGCATCATCACCGCCGGCGTGACCCAGACTGTCATTCACCCGTTTGAAATGGTCGATGTCGAGCAAGAGCAATGTCCAGTGGCTCCGCCGCTCCAATATTTTCCGCAGGAACGCGCGCCGGTTGAGCAGGCCGGTCAGCGGATCGGTATCGGCCATCAGCAGCGCATTGGCTTCAGAATTTTCAGCGCGGTCGCGTGCTTGCGCCAACCGCCGGACGCGGTAACCAATAGCTAACGAGCTGACCAATGCTTCAAACGCCAGCCCGACCAAAGTACTGTTTTCTATCAGGACGTGATAGGGAACCAGGCCGAAACCATGCACCATCCGCAACCCGACCGATATCACCGGCCCCGACCAGGCGATCAGGAAATAGCCTAGAAACGGATCCTTTTTCCGCCAGGCGGTCCAAAGATATGCGCAAAAAATGCAGGATATCGGCACGAACCCGAGCACATAAATCTGATCAAGTATCGCGACGTAGTGCGGTGCGACGACAGCATAAAACAGCGCGAAAGCGGACATCGCAGTCGCGTGGGCAATAGTGATTTGCAACAGCCAGCGCGGAATGTTCGAAGCCTCAAAGAAATAGCGGATGAAGACCAGCGCGGTGCTGGCCGAAATCGCCAGCAACGGAATGGTTATCCGCAACCGGTCGCTGCCCGATAACCCGTCAACCGCATAATGCACGGCACCAGATGTGAAAAAAGCGTAGGTCGTCATTGCCGCAACCATGAAACAATACGCGAGCAGGAATTTCTCCCGCATCGCTCGCCAAAGCGCGATATTGTAGACCAGCATGGCGATGCATAGGCCGCCAAATCCGGCATAGAGAACCGCCATCCCCAATTCGTAGTTCATCGCCTCCTGTGCGGTAGACAGTTGCGGTGCCAACATCACGCCGCGGATGATCGCCGAACCTTCGACCCTCGCGATCAGCGTTGTGATCGGCGGTTTTCCGCGCTCTAGGGGTATAACAATCGTAGCGCCGAGCCGCATCGACGCGTGACGCTGCATCCACTCTGCCCCATATTCGGTGATTGTTCCGTCGCTGTGCATCGAAGACAAGGTAAAGCCGTTGTCCCACAGGCTGGCAACGCGAAGGATGGGGCGTTCGCCTTTGGGTTGAGCCGATAGCGGCACCTGTATGCGCACCCAGTAATCGCCGGCGTTCAAGCCGCTTTGCGGCGTTGTGCAGTCAAACCTGTGCGGTTTGGACAATAAGGCAGGCATATTGTCGCCCGCACGAACCGGCGTTACGCACGGTACAAGGTCGGTGGTTGCAGCGAATGCCGGGGTAGCAGGAGCCAAGAATATCAAGCACAAAGCCAAAAATGCCATGATCGAACGGCATTGAATGATGGACGCGCCCCGCATGATGACGGGACTACCGGCTCAGGGTAAATTTCCGCTTAAGCATCGCAACAAAAAGCGGCGAAACGGGGCAGGGGTTAGCGGTTCTTTATTCAGCCGACGCCGCTTGCGCTTCGGCAATCAACGCGCCGTCGATCGCCTTCGCCGATTGATAAGCGGGACGCTGGCGGACGCGTTCGGCATAAGCGGCAATCGCCGGACGTGATGGAATGGAACCGAACTGAATACCCCAATCGGCATGCGATCCGACATAGATATCGGCGGCAGTGAACCGCCCTCCGCAGATGTAATCACGGCCCGTAAGCGCCGCCTCCAACGTGTCGATGACCCGGTCGTAATTGCCGTAACCGAACATCATTTCCTTCTCAGGAGCAGGGTCGAAGCCCGCCGAATGGTTGGTAATCGCCGCCTCGATTGGGCCCGCCGCAAAAAACATCCAACGATAATAATCGGCGCGTTCGTCGGCGGTCGGCTGCAATCCGGCGTCAGGGAATGCATCGGCGAGATAGGCACAGATGGCGGCGCACTCGGTGATGACTTTACCGTCATGGACAATCGCCGGGACTTTGCCCATTGGATTGATGGCCAAATATTCGGGCGTCTTCATTGCGCCTTCGTAGTTCATCAAATGCTGCTCATACTCCGCGCCCGCCTCGTGCAGCGCCCAGCGCGCAATCTGGCCACGTGACATCGGGTTAGTGTAGAAATCGATCTTCGACATGGCTTGGTTCCTCGACTCGGTATAGGAACATAATATGAACAACTGCGGTGCCTGGCAACACGGGATCACGCCATCTGGATATAATCGCGCATCGCCGACGCTTCGGCTTCTATCTTCTCGATCCGGTGCTTGACCAGATCGCCGATCGACACAAACCCGGTCAGCCGACCATTTTCGACCACCGGTAAATGCCGGATCCGGCGCTTCGTCATCAGCGACAATGCTGACAGGATGGCGGTATCAGCCGTGACGGTTATGGCCGGTGAGGTCATCACCTCGCCAACGGTTTTAACCAGAAAAGCGGACCCGTGTGTGGCGACGCCGTAAACGATGTCGCGTTCGGAAAAGATGCCGACGACCGCATCGCCATCGACAACGGGTAATGCGCCGATGCGGTGTTCGGCGAGCCGCGATACCACTTCGCCCACACTTTCGCTGCGCTGAGCAGTAAAGATATCGTGGTTCGCTCCGCCCAATATTGCTGCTATTGTCATTGCACTCTCCGTGTATTGCTTCCCCTGACCGACCTTATAGCATAAAGCCCCCACAGGAAAAATATGACTCGCCATTCTCGCCTTGATGAACCCGAATATAGCGGCTTTGCCTGGGGCCGCTACTGGCGATTGATGCGCTGGATGGTTGCCTTCACGGTCGTGGTCACGGTGACCGTCCTCGGCATTTTCTATAGTCAGTATGGCCTTATCTCCATCCATTTCTACATCGCTACCGCTGGTGCCGTTATCGGATCGCTGCTGCTAACCTCGGCCTTGATGGGACTGGTGTTCCTGTCGAGTGGTTCGGGGCATGACGAAGCAATTGACGACCCGTTTGCCGATGAGGCTGACCGTGACTGAAGGCATACGCAATCTGCCATCGCGCAGCGACCCGATCTTGCGGGTGGTTCCCGGCCCCGCCGATATCAACGCCAATGGCCACATCTTCGGCGGATGGGTGTTGGCACAAATGGACATCGCGGGCGGCATACTGGCCGGTCGTGTCGCACAGGGCCCTTGCGCGACAGTTGCAATCGAAAAGATGGAATTTATCGCGCCAATCCTGATGCGTGATATCATTTCGGTTTACGCGCATTTGGAAAAACGTGGGCGGACTTCGATGGTGATCAAGGTCGAAGTAATCGCGACGCGGGATCGCGGGCAACAGGAAGTGAAAGTGACCGACGGTTTATTTACCTTTGTCGCGCTGGACGGGCAGCACCGACCGCGTGAATTGCCGGCCCAATAATTAACTGGCGACCACAGTGCCGAAGTTACTCCGCTTCTTCAGCCTCGATTTCGGTAGACCGATAGCCCAGATTTTTTGAGCCGTTCGCCGGAATAACCGCACTCCAGATCGTTTTGCCCTTTTTGCGGATCACTTTGGCAGTAA
Organism: Sphingomonadales bacterium; assembly: GCA_031420815.1. Classification (GTDB taxonomy): domain Bacteria; phylum Pseudomonadota; class Alphaproteobacteria; order Sphingomonadales; family Sphingomonadaceae; genus Sphingorhabdus_B. The sequence continues at coordinate 7,429 of JANONL010000463.1, forward strand.
ACTTGTCGTAGCGGGAATAGGCCTCGGTATCATATTCAGCTTCGAAGGTAACCGGAAACGGATTAGCATTGGTGACCGTCATCACATAACTTTCCCATTTTTTTCCGTATTCCTTATCTTCAATTTCAACCGATACGTTGCTGGTGGTAGCAAACGGGAATTCGACTTCTTCACCGACTGCCTTGTCGACCAGCTGGCTTTCGCCAACCAGCATTCGCCGCCCCGCCGCCGATTGAAAGAAGGCGATCTTTCCGGCAGGCAACGGTTCGCCGAGACCGGTGTCCTTCTTGTTCTGAACGCGGAACAGCATTTCCACATCGTCGGCGTTCTGGCCGCTGACCTTGCTGCGATAGATCATTTCGCCCTGAACCGATTTCTTGCTCAAAAACGCGACCTGCTTTTGACTTCGCGCCGCGACAGTCACGGGGAAGGGGATGCGATAGAGCTTGAGGTCGCCCAGATTTTCCTGAGCCGCAATCCGCGATCCGGTCACGATGATCGACATAGACTCTTGGTCCGTGTTGGCCATCCGCATCATCATCGGAGCAGGGGCCAGCGTCATCACGTTTACAGGCAACGGGACCTCCTGTCCTAAATCGCTCGTGGTCGTACCATATGGCCAGCACCGGAAATAAACGTCGATATTGTCCGGGCTATAGGCGCTGTCTTCGTCAGCTTGATCGTCCTGTTCCTGCCGTTCGATTTTGCCAGCGATGGCGTAAGCATTGGCATCGACAAAACTGGTGTCGTCGCCGCTGGCCATAGTAAGCCAGGCAATCAAATTCATCGATTTCGCATCAGGCGAAAGTTCGCCGACATAGTTGGCCTGCCAATCGAACTTTCGCGCCAGATAGGTCAGCGTGATGGTCTGTTTGCCACCTGGCTGATCGCGCGTGGTCACTGACAAAGTGGGCTTGGCAGTCAATCCCTTTGGAACGCGCGGGAAAAGCAATGTGTTGGCCTGATAATTGCAATAAAGCGCTTCGAACCCGTCCTTGGTTTGCAGAATGACCCGGTCGGCACCCGAACGGATTGTGCCAGTTTCCTCGGTCACCGCGCCTGTCTGCGCATTGGTCCGCCTGATCGTGACTTGCTGGCCGGTAAACGCATCAAGTAAACCGCGCTGCGACAGCAGCATTCGGTCACGATTTTTTTCGCGTATCTCGGCACCGAGCACAATTGCGGTTTCGGGCTGTATGCCGCTTGCCACCCCCTCGAAGCGGATAATCACTTGGCCGCGCGGAAGGTCAACCTCGCGCGTTTCGCTGATCAGGGCAAAGCCTTGCAAATCTTCCAGATCCAGTGCGTCATTGATATCGCGATCAGGGTAACGGTACAGCGACACGGAAACAGATTTCGGCGCGTCGGACGTAACAATAGTTTGCGCCACTACCGGAGCGGCGAATTGTAGTAAAATCAAGGCAAGCCAAAGCCGCATTGGGTCGCGCTCAGTAACGTGTATCAAAAACAACGGTGACGGTGGTTTCGCTATTGGCGGGCACTGGCACTTTCCATATCCGTTCATTGGCGTTTAATTGCTCGCCTTTGATTGTCTCGCTGATCACGCGGTCATCAGCCCAATACCAATATTGGTTCAAGCCAGATTGGATCAGGTCAACCGTGACCGCAGTGGATTTCGCATTGGTGACGACATATTTCATCGTCGTGCGCCAAAATTCCTTTTGCTGGTCGATCGTCACTGTTTCGCTTTTGCCGCTGGAATTGGTAATACGGTAGCGAACGCTGCGCTCCCATTCGTCGGACTTGATGATTTCACGTTTCTCGACAAAAGGCTGCACTTTTACGTCAAACGCTTCACCGGTTTTCAGCGCTAAATTCGAACCGCCGGGCGTATGACCGATGGCATTTTCCCCTATGAACTGCGCCTGTCCGCGCGCATCCTTCATATATACGCGCACCGTTCCGGCAGGCAGGGCATCGCCCACGCCACCTTGCTGCGCATTGGAAAATTTCAGCACGGTCGCGGCGCTTTGCGCCAGGTCCCGCGCGCCCAACCACACGTTGCGATATTAAAACGCCGTGGCTGCTTTGGCGCCGATCACATCGAGAAAGCTGACCTGTTTAGTTTGCGCATTGGCGATCGTGGTGCGGCCCTTGATCGGGTAGAGATAGAAATCGCCCAATTGCTCTCGGCTGCCGGTTTCGGTGCCGGCACGGTTGCCCTGTGGCACGGGCTCCCGCCGATCATATTGATTGCGTCCATAACCTTGCTGCACTTGTCCCACCTCGCCCGCAACCAGCAACGCTTCAGTATTCGAAAATGTAGTGCCGGTGGAATTGGTCAGGGTTATCCAGCCCTGCATGTTGATAGTGCCAGCCTTTTCATCGAACAGCGACACATAATCGGCACGCCAGCCGAGGCCTGTCGTCAAATAACTCAACGTCATCGGCCTTGAACCCGCTCTGGTCGAATCCAGCGTTACCGACAATGTCGGCTTCGCGCGCAAATTGGGGGGTACTTTATCGAATATTACCCGTACCGGCAGACCGTCATCACGTAACACTTCGATCCGGTCGCCGATCTGGATTACTACGCCGCCATTGGCCGACAACACCTTGGCGCGCTCGCGGGTCTCCGCCCCAGTGGCCGGGTTGGTTCGCATCAATGTTACCGTTTGACCGACCGCCTTTTCCATCAGCTTGCCGGGCGACAGCAGATCATAGTCGAAATT
>JANONL010000464.1:0-5768 GCA_031420815.1 Sphingomonadales bacterium
TCGGGCGCCTATTATGTCCCGACGCTGTCGACGGTGAACGGCTATATCGAACGGTTGGCAGCCGACCCCAACGCCTATCCGCCCGCCGTATTGGCGAAAGTCAAATGGCGCATCGAAGTAACCGGCAAGAGCCTCGCGAAAGCCTATCCCGCAGGCGTAAAAATCGCTTTCGGCACCGACGCCGGGGTGTCGAAACACGGCAAGAATGCCGACGAATTCGAGCTGATGGTCAAACACGGAATGCCCGCTGGTGCAGCGATTCAAGCGGCGACGATGAACGCGGCAACGTTGCTCGGGGTGGAGAAGGAGGTCGGCTCACTCGAACCCGGCAAGGCGGCGGACCTAATCGCGGTCGCGGGTGATCCGACGGCGGATGTGACGGTACTGAAGGCGGTGCGGTTTGTGATGAAGGACGGGCGAGTTTTTAAGAGCGAGTGATGGTCGCGGATAGGTTATTCTGCCTCAAGAACTTGCTTCCAAAATCATTTGGACGCTTGCTCCTGAACGGGAGCGTTTATTGCAAACGGTCCTGAAGCCAGTAGTTTTGAACCCGAACAGTATCAGTTGTTGACATTTTCGACTCTCACTATAAAATTGCACCCGAAAGGGAACAATATGTCAAGCGACTTGCCCGATTACGAAAATGCCACCGCCACTGATGTCCTGCTCGGGCGTTATAACGGCGACCGGCGGGTTGTTATTGGCAGTGGAGGACTTTTAGCAGCCGGACAGGTTGTCAGAGTTCCAAAAACAGAAGCGGTGACCTCAGTTGCCGATCTTGCTCCGATAATCCGCAAAGCACGCAAGGGTATGACGATGAATCAGCAAGCCTTTGCCGACGCGGCGGGCGTCGGTCGTCGTTTTCTGTCCGAACTGGAAAATGGCAAGCCAAGTCTTGAATTTGACAAAGTGCTCGCCTGCGCTCTGGCCGCAGGGATCGATATCACAGCCAGGCCCCGACGTCAGTTTTGAGCGCATTGTCAATCTGGATTGAGGGTGTTGATTACCCAATCGGGCGGCTCGACTATGCCGATGCCGGACGACAGTCGATCTTTTTTGCCTATAGCGACATATGGTTGGCAGAGCCTGCGGCATTTCCGATATCCTTTTCGCTGCCGCTTGACGGCGGTGCCCACGACGACCGTTTGAGCCGCGCTTTCTTCAACAATCTATTGCAGGAAAATGACCAGCTCGACCGGCTGCTTCAGCGTGAAGGGCTGGAGCGCAGCAATATCATCGGCATATTGCGGCATATGGGGACCGATACAGCCGGGGCGTTGTCTTGCCTGCCCGAGGGCGCACCGCCGGTAAAGCGACCGGGGAATCTGAACAGCGATTATGATCTGATCGACGAGCAGAATCTGGCGGAAATCGTGCGACGGCTCGCTGCGGGTCAATCGCTTCCCGAACCGCTGCGTGACCCGTCACCGGTAGCGGGATATAGGCGGAAAATCTCGCTGGCGATGAATCTGCATGGCCAGTTCGCGGTGCCGAAGCCGGGACTTGGGGTGCCGACAACGCATATCCTCAAAATACCCGATCCCGGACATCGGCATGAAGCACGTCACGAAGCTGCGGCGGCGAAACTGGCTGATGCCTGTGGCTTCATCGCCGCGAGTTCGGTGGCATTGCCAATCGAGGGACAGGATATCATCCTGATCGAGCGGTTTGACCGGTTGTTCGACGGCACCGGTTTGGTCGTGCGTTTGCACCAGGAGGATTTTGCCCAGGCTCTCGGGTTGCCCAGTGAATTCAAATATCAGCGGCGAGGGGTGGGCACTTCACGCTTCGATGCCAAGGGAATAGCGAGAATATTGGCGCAAACAGAGGCGCCCGCATTGGCGCGCGAGCAATTTCTGCAAATGACATTGTTCAATCTTTTGATCGGCAACAGCGACAATCACGCCAAGAACCATGCGTTGCTTTACGCGCCGGGCATTATGCCGGTGCTTGCGCCATTATATGACATGGTGCCGATTCCTCTCGGCGATGGCTACACCGACGAATTCTCTTTCCAGATCGGAAACGCCAGACGGGCAAGTGAGCTTACGGCGGACGATCTCATCCAGTTTGCAACCGTATTGGGTTTTCCAGCAAGCCGCGCAAAAACCGTCATTTCGGCCCAGTTGGCGAAGCTGATAGACCGACTTGAAATCGCGACTGCGGCGCTGGGAAGCGAAATGAAATCGTTCGACATGCTGATAGCCAGAGAAATGAACCGGCTTGCCGAACTGTTCGATGTTACGCCCGACATTCGTGACCGTGATTATCTCCCAGACGAGAAGCGTGATGTTGGCGGATGGGCAATGAGTTAGGGTCGGGACGGCAATTAGGCAACAATCAGGGCCGAATGATGATCCCCACCGCCGGGTCGGCTTTGCCTGCAAGCGTCTCGGCAAAGGCGTTCGCCGCAGCACCGAGACCTTGGCGTTCATCGATCTCCACCACCCCGTCCACTGCGCTGAGGAAATTCTTCCAGCTGACCGCGACCGCCTCACCAAAGCCTTTGGGGCCGAGTTCCTGCACCGTTGCCACCGCGTGGTCGGGGGCGAAGAACAGGATGGGTTTGGGGCCGGGCAGATCGCCTCCTCCTCCGCCAAGACCGCGCGCATCGACGTGGGTTGCGCCGACGAGGCAGCTGTATTTTAGATTCTGCCCAAGCGTTTCGTGGATGCCTCGGAGCAGGCTGGAGTTACCGGCAAAATCCACCGACACCGACGCGATTTTGGGCAAATTGCCAACATCCTCATAGGCCATAACTTCTTCATACAGTCCGGTGCCGCTCACGAAATCGACATTGCCTTTCGACGTCAGGCCAATGCGTTTGATGCCGGGCGACAGGTCTTTGGCGACGCTCGCCAGACCCATCGAGGTTTTAGACGAGGCGCTGGTCATGATCAGGTTTGTGGCACTGAACCAGTCCTCCCGCCTGAACATCGCTTCGATCAGGAAGCCCGTCTTGAACAATGGTCCGAACAGCATGCGCTCGGCTTTTTTCGCCGGGTCGTGCTCGGGGTCGGCGGCAAGGCGGCTGTACTGGTTGTAAATCGGGCTCATCGGCTGCCGGTGCGCGGCCATGTCGGTGAAACCGCCGCGTGAAACCTTGTCAGGAAGCACATCGAGATGCGTGCCCATCGGCAGATATCCGTAAACGCGCTCACCCACGGCGATGTCGGGGTTGCGCGATTCCTCGACCACCGCATGGCCCCACATCGGCACGACACCATATTGGCCTTCTGCGGGAAAGAAGTTCCAGTAGCCGAACATATCACCGATAACGGCATAGGTGATGTTATTGGCGGTGACGGAGAAACTTTCAATCCTAAGCCGGACCTCGCCATCACCAAGCGGCGCGGGCGTTTCTTCATGCACCGATGTTTCGGTCAGCGCGTGCCTGTTTACCCAGATCGTTGATGCCATCGATTGTCTCCTCTGGCCCTTTGCATACGCGGGCATTCAGGGGCTTTCAATGTAGGAAATTTGCTGTCAGCGTTGGCGGATGACTCATTCGTTTCCCAATAATGCCGACCGCCGCGAGGCGCACATCACATCGCGATGGGATTGGCTGCGTATTCTCCGTGAACTTTTCTTTACCTATAATAGTGACCACTTTGTCCACTTTAGATTTGCCTCTGCGCACTATGATGTGAATAACATCTTTGACAATCACACTGCAATGTGATGATAAGCGAATCATGAGCATGCAACTAATCACCAAACTCCGCAGCCTGGTCAACGACGGCGGCCTGTCCCGCTCCGGCCTCGCCCGCGCCGCCGGACTTCACGCCAACACGCTACGCGACCTCGATCAGCCCGACTGGAACCCGACGGCAGACACGCTGAGGAAGCTCGAAAGCTATCTCTTCGCCAATGACGACACCCCCGCCTTGGTGCCGATCGAAGAGATCATCGAGGAAGCGCGCAACGGCCGGATGTACATTCTGGTTGATGACGAAGACCGCGAGAATGAGGGCGATCTGATCATCCCGGCGCAGATGGCGACGCCTGATGCGATCAACTTCATGGCGACGCATGGCCGCGGTCTCATTTGCCTGACGCTGACCAAGACCCGAGTCGAGCAACTCGGGCTCGATCTGATGAGCCGGGCCAACGGCACACGGCACGAAACTGCGTTCACTACCTCTATCGAGGCCCGAGAGGGCGTCACCACGGGCATCAGCGCCGCCGACCGCGCGCGCACTGTTTCGGTCGCCATCGACGCCTCCAAAGGCCGCGACGATATCGTCACCCCCGGCCACGTCTTCCCGCTGATCGCGCGCGATGGCGGCGTCTTGGTGCGGGCAGGGCATACCGAGGCTGGCGTCGATATTTCGCGGCTCGCGGGCCTCAATCCTTCGAGCGTAATCTGCGAGATCATGAAGGACGACGGCACAATGGCGCGGATGGACGACCTTGTGTCGTTCGCGCGGTTGCATAATCTTAAAATGGGGACGATCCGCGACCTGATCGCGTACCGCCGCAAGCATGATCATCTCGTAGAAAAACGCGCCGAGATGAAGTTTACCAGCAAATGGGGCGGCGACTGGACCGCGATGACATTTTTCAACAAGGCGACCGGCGAGGAGACAATCGCGCTGCGCAAAGGGATGATCGACCCCGACAAGCCGACGTTGGTGCGCATGCACACGATGTCTTTTTTCGTCGATAGTTTTGGCGAGATTAGCGAGCGTTCCGGTTTACTGTCCGGGTCAATGGAGCTGATTTCGGAGGCCGGATCGGGTGTCGTTGTGGTTATCAATCGCCGGACACCAGATATGATGAGCCGTTTTATAAAGCTGCGCGCCGAGGGCAAACAAGCGGGCGCACCCGAAGTTGAGGAATTGCGCGATTATGGTGGCGGAGCGCAAATCCTGACCGAACTTGGCGTGCACGACATGATATTGCTGACCAATACCCATCACAGTCTGGTCGGACTCGAAGGCTACGGCCTCTCCATTGTGGGCGAACGTCCTATACCTGGTACCGGAGGCGAGTAATGGCAAAGTTTCTGATCGTCGAAGCGCGGTTTTACGACCATTTGAACGACATGCTGCTCGACGGCGCCCGCGCTGCACTGGACGATGCCGGGCATAAGCATGACACCATCACCGTTCCGGGCGCGTTGGAAGTGCCTGGCGCGATCGCTATGGCTGCGGAAAGCGGACGCTATGACGGGTTTGTCGCGCTCGGTGTCGTGATCCGCGGCGAAACCTATCATTTCGAGATCGTATCGAACGAAAGCGCGCGCGGTGTGATGGCGCTGACGATGGACGGCATCGCTATCGGCAACGGCATCTTGACCGTCGAGAACGAAGCGCAAGCGCTCGCTCGCGCCAGCCGCCACGACAAGGATAAGGGCGGCGAGGCGGCGAAGGCCGCCATCGCCATGCTAGAACTTTCCGCCCGTTTTTCCTGAGTTAGGCGGCCAACTTCCGCAAAACATACTGCAATATTCCGCCGTTCATAAAGTATTCGACCTCATTCGCGGTGTCGATACGGCATAGCGTATCGAAGTTGAAGGTCGAGCCATCCTTTCGGGTCACTTTGACAGTGACGCTTTGGCGCGGCTGGAGCATCGATACGCTGGTGATGGTAAAGCTGTCGTCGCCGGTCAGGCCCAATGTAGCGCGGCTTTCGCCTTCCATGAACTGCAACGGCAACACGCCCATGCCGACCAGGTTCGAGCGGTGGATGCGTTCGAAGCTTTCGACGATTACTGCCCGAACGCCCAGCAAATTGGTGCCTTTTGCCGCCCAATCGCGGCTGGA
>JANONL010000465.1:0-2174 GCA_031420815.1 Sphingomonadales bacterium
AGGTCGCAAAGCGCCGTCCACGGACGGCAATTGTCGAGACCTTCAAGACTGACAAAGATGGTAAGCCGATAAACTGAACCATCTTTTGACGTAACGGGAGCCGTAGGGGCCTTAGAATCCCTGCGGCTCTTTTCGTCAATACCGTTCGTCGCAAACCAGCCCCTATTTGACTCAAATGCAATTCAAACTCTTCTGGTTAGCGGTGGGTTTGCAAAAGACATATCCGCCGCAATTTAACCATATCGGCAATTAGTAGTTGACAGCGTCACACTGTTTGGTTAGTATTAGCTATAGTCGAAAATAGTGATTCGCACCCCGGGGTTTGACCGCGGTGCATGGCCGGGCTGGAAGAGCGATCTTCCGGCCCTTTTTGTTTTGAAAAGGAATGGGTGATGCCGAAAAGTATCGAAACCGCAGCAAACATCGTTTTGCATCGTGGCAAATCGGGAGAGGTTCAACAGCGCAGGGTGCGAAAGGACGGGTGGACTGTGCGCAAACGCGCCGTCTTTCTCGACCACCTGGCCGCTAATGCCAATGTCACCTACGCGGCTGAAGCCGCAGGAATAAAGCCATGCAACGCCTATTCTTTGCGGCGCCGAGACGCCGATTTCGCCGATATGTGGGATCATGCCTTGGAGGCTGGCTATGCCGCACTCGAAGCGATGCTGATCGAACGGGCGCGCGGCATCGTGGACGTTCCGATCGGGGAGACACAGGTTCCGTCGGCTGCACAAATGGATAGCGAACTTGCGCTGCGGCTGTTGCAGCAACGGCGACGTGCCGGTTCTGCGCCACACAGGATAGGTGGGCCACCACGGCGCCGGGCCACCGAGGAAGAAACCAATGCCGCGATTATGAAGAAACTGCGCGCATTGGCCAAACGGTTGGGTGTGCAAACAAAATGATCTGGGACTGGAACGTCATTGCGGCAGACCCGGTCGAATTTCTGGGAAATCTGCCCGAAGATCAGCGCAGCTTTATCCTCGAAAGCCTCACTGTTCCGCAAATGCGTGAAATGAACGAGCGTTGGTACCAATGGGCACATGAAGGCCAGAATCCCGACGATAGCGACTGGCGGATATGGATGATCATGGCAGGACGTGGTTACGGAAAGACACGAGCAGGTGCCGAATGGGTTAGTGCGCTGGCGCGTTCCGATCCGTCGCTGTGCTTCGCTCTGGTCGGGGCGACGGTCGAAGATGTCCGCAAGGTGATGATCGAGGGTAAGAGCGGGTTGATTGCCGTTGCGCGGACCGGCGAAGCGGTCGGCTGGAATGCCGGGAAGGGCGAGGTGAAGTTTGCGTCGGGCGCAGTGGCGCATGTCTATTCCGCCGAAAGTTTCGAAAAATTGCGCGGGCCGGAACACCACTATGCGTGGTGCGACGAGCTGGCGAAATGGAACCATGCCGATGACTGCTGGAACAATATGATGCTGGGGCTGCGTTTAGGGAATACGCCGCGTGTGCTGGTGACGACAACGCCGCGCTCGATACCGTTATTGCACCGGTTGGTGGCGCAGGACCGCGTCGTGCTGCGCGGCGGAGCGACACGGGATAATCATAACCTGCCGCCCGACTTTGCGGCAACGGTGGAGGCGCTTTATGGCGGCACACGATGGGGGCGGCAGGAGCTTGAGGGACATTTGCTGGCGGATTTTGAAGGCGCGCTGTGGAAGAAGGATTTAATTGAGGGGTGCCGGGTCAACGCCTCCCCCGAATTGACACGCGTCGTCATCGGCGTTGATCCGCCGGCCAGCGCGCACGGCGATGCTTGCGGCATAGTGGTCGTCGGGCTGGGGCGCGATGACAGGGCCTATGTGCTTGCTGACCATAGCGTCGAACATGCCTCGCCCGAGCAGTGGGCGCGCGCGGTGGCGGCGGCGGCGGATGAATGGCGTGCCGATAAGGTTGTAGCAGAGGCTAATAATGGCGGTGATATGGTGATTAGCACGCTGCGCGCGGCGGACGTGGCCATGCCGGTGAAGAAAGTGCATGCGTCTCGCGGCAAGGCCGCGCGGGCCGAACCGGTGTCGGCGCTGTACGAGCACGGCAAGGCGTTTCATGTCGGCGCGTTTCCCGAACTCGAAGACCAGATGTGCGGTCTGGTGATCGGCGGCGGCTATGAAGGCCCGGGCCGCTCACCCGACCGCGCCGACGCGCTGGTGTGGGCGATGA
>JANONL010000466.1:0-2014 GCA_031420815.1 Sphingomonadales bacterium
TTTGTTTTTAGCATCTATCAGGATGAGCTGACCGATTTTGCGATCAGCAAGATGGAACCGACCGTCAAGTTCGAGAAGCAGGCAGCTCTTGCGACCAACGTATATGATGATCCCAAAATGTGGTTTTCACGCGGTGGCCAGCGTGACGACAACCCGACCCTGTGGCAACCCGTGGGCGCGCCAACGACGGACGTTCGCGGTTCGGCAGCCACGTTCTTCATTCACCCGACATCGTTTATGGCGAAAACCAGCTGGAACGCACCGCTAAACGATCAAGAATCGCAAGACCGGGCAAGATTGTTCCTGCGCGGTCTGGCCACGCCTTTCGCGGCATCAGGGGAGATATGGGCACCGCGTTACCGGCAAGCAGGCATCGGCGCGTTCCTGACCACCAAACCCGAAGGTGCCGCCGCGCTCGACGATGCTTATCAGGATATCCTTCTCGCTTTCGACCATTTTGTCCGCACAGTGCAGAAGGACCGGCCGATTATATTGGCAGGCCATAGCCAAGGCGCACTGCATCTGACGCATTTGTTGAAGGACCGGATCGCCGGGAAGGCCATCGCCAAACGTGTGGTTGCCGCTTATGTTGTCGGCTGGCCGGTATCGGTCGAAACCGATTTGCCCGAAATGGGCCTTCCCGCCTGCACGTCGCCCGACGCAACCGGCTGCATCATGAGCTGGGAAAGCTATGCCGAACCTGCGCGTTATGGCAAAATTCTGGAACTGTATAATGGCACGACCGGCTTTGATGGCATGTCGCGCAAGGGTACCGAGATCTTGTGCACCAATCCGCTAAACGGTGGCAGTAAAGCCGGTGCATTGGCGGCCGCCAATCTCGGAACGCTAAAGCCATCGGGGGACATGAGCACTGGCGAACTAATCCCATCCACCGTCCCGGCGAAGTGCGACGACAAAGGCTTTCTGTTGATCGGTAATCCAGTCGATATGGGGCCATATGTTCTGCCGGGTAATAATTACCACGTCTACGACTTCCCGCTGTTCTGGGCGAACGTCCGGGCGGATGCATTGTGGCGACTACAGAAATTTATGGCCAAATAATTCGCTCCCTCGTTCACATCGAGCAAAGTCGAGATGCCGTGAGGTTGGGCGCTGCCGAAAGGTGTCTCGACTTCGCTCGACACCAACGGTTAAGGGGTAGAAATGGTTTTTGAATCCACCCTCGATTTCCGCAACGCCCTTTCCGAAGGAGGCGTTCTGATCGGTCTTGATCTTGGCACCAAAACCATTGGCACTGCCTTTTGCGACGCGGGCTGGACTTTTGCGTCCCCTGCCGATCTTATTAGCCGCAGCAAGTTTTCGAAAGACAAAACGGCGCTATTAACCGCAATTGCATCACGCGCCACCAAAGGCATCGTCATCGGCCTACCCCTCAACATGGATGGCAGCGAAAGCCCGCGCAGCCAATCGACCCGCGCCTTTGCCAAGAACATCGAGGATATCGGCCTGCCTATCCTGCTCAAAGACGAACGATGGTCCACCCAAGCCGTCGAACGCGAGATGATCGCCGCCGATATGAGTCGCGCCAAACGCGCAGAAAAAATCGACAGCGGTGCAGCGGCGTTTATCCTGCAAGGCGCGATTGATGCGTTGACGCGCGGCTAAACAGAGCTTGAAAAGTTGGATTTGGCTCGATAGCTCAATCCTATGTTTCTATATGTTATCCCGTTACTGACATTCTTTCCCGATTGCAGTCGATATATAATTCCAGATGTGGGGAATTTAATTCTGCAAGATAGCACGACGAAACCCTGAATAGGCGTAACTTATGTCACTTATGTAACCCTAGTGACTGTCGTCGCGGGTTTTTGACGGGCATCAGGATTGTTCCGAATTGCCGCTTGAGTCATCAACCGATTCGCCCTAAGGCACTGGCTTTAATGACATCGACACCGCAAACTGCCGCCGACCGCTTCCCAGCTGGATCGGCCGCCTTTCCGCACAAGCACTTGCTTGGTATCGCCGGGCTTCAGTCCTGGGAAATTCTCTATAT
>JANONL010000467.1:0-4357 GCA_031420815.1 Sphingomonadales bacterium
TTGATTACGGTGATGAAAAGCATCGGCGGTGTGGGTGCGACAACGGTTGCCACGCATCTCGCCAGCGAACTGGCGGCGCGCACCACGGGCCGGGGCGTTTGCGTGCTTGATCTCGATCTCCAGTTCGGCGATGCGGCATCGTATCTCGGCCTGTCGAACCAGTTGTCGATTGCCGATTTGCTGGCCGCGGGCTCGCGGATTGACGGCGATTTGCTGCGCTCGGTGGCGTCGACTACGCCACAAGGTCTGCACGTTGTTGCCGCGCCTGCCGACATGATGCCCATCGAAGCGGTGAGCGCCGACCAGATATTGCGGCTGATCGACCTGGCGCGCGCGGAATATGATTATGTCGTGCTTGATCTGCCAACCAACTGGACAAACTGGACGCTGTCGCTGGTCGCGCGGTCGACCGCTATCTTCCTGATTATAGAACTGTCCGTAGCCAGCCTCCGCCAAGCAAAACGGCAGCTGCAATTGCTGGCCAACCAAGGTGTTGGCGGCAGTCATCTGAGCATCGTCGCCAACCGCGTCGAAAAGAAGCTGTTCCGGGCAATCGATCTGGATTCAGCGTCGCAAGCCCTGGGTCATCCGGTAGACCTGAGTATCCACAACGACTATCCGCTCGTGCGCGCGGCGCATGACCAAGGGGTTTTGATTCAGGAAATCCGCAGCAAGAGCAAAATCCTCAACGATATCGCGAATTTCTTGCCGCGATTGGGTGTCGAGGCGGATTCCTGATCATGTGGCAGATAAAAAAAGAGAACCAGCCTGTTGCCGCATCTGCAGTTGCGGCTGAGGCAGCGAATGATGGTCGCGCCAATACTGCTGATTATCTGGACCTGAAAGTTGAGCTGCACCGGCGATTAATCGATTTGATCAATCTGTCGGCGCTGGAGAAGATGACTCGGGCACAGATCGAAACCGAAATCGGGGAGCTGGTGCATGAGCAACTGGCGCTGCAGAAACACGCGCTAAATCAGGAAGAACGCCGGCGTCTCGTTTCCGACATATTGGACGAGCTGCTGGGGCTTGGGCCATTGGAACCGTTGTTGCAGGACCATTCGATTACCGACATACTGGTTAACGGCCATGACGTTGTTTTTGTCGAACGCGCGGGCATTCTCGAAAAAGTCGAAACGCGGTTTAAGGATGAACGGCATTTGCTGCGCATCATCCAGAAAATCGTCAGCGGTGTTGGGCGGCGGATCGATGAGTCATCGCCGTTCGTCGATGCACGCTTGCCCGATGGCTCTCGTGTCAACGCTATCGTGCCGCCGCTTGCCGTCGACGGGTCGCTGCTTTCTATTCGTAAATTCGCCAAAATCCCGATCAACATGGCCAAGCTGGCTGAACTGGGCAGTGTGCCTACACCGATTGCCGAGGTGCTGCGCGGCATAGTCGAGGCACGGCGGAATGTTCTGATCTCTGGCGGTACTGGCTCAGGCAAGACGACTTTGCTCAATGCCATGTCGTCGTTCATCGACGAACGTGAACGTATCGTCACCATTGAGGATTCTGCCGAACTGCAACTGCAGCAAGCACACGTAGCGCGCCTCGAAACCCGTCCGACCAACATAGAGGGCAGGGGCGAGGTAACGCAGCGCGATCTGGTGAAAAATGCGCTGCGTATGCGACCCGACCGGATCATCGTTGGCGAAGTCCGTGCTGGCGAAGCGTTCGACATGTTACAGGCGATGAACACGGGTCATGACGGATCGATGACCACGGTTCATGCCAACACGGCGCGTGATGCCTTGTCACGTATCGAACAAATGATCGGGATGAGCGGTATCGAGATTTCGCCGCGTTCGGCGCGTGCGCAGATTGCTTCTGCGTTGCATGTCGTAGTTCAGATCGGTCGGCTGTCAGATGGCCGCCGCCGGTTGTTAAGCCTGTCGGAAATTGTCGGCATGGAGGGCGAAGTCGTCACCATGCAGGATATCTTCCGCTTTAAAATGCAGGGCCGCGATGAAAACAACATGGTGATCGGCCATTTCGAGGCAACCGGTATCCGGCCCAAGTTGATGGATGAACTGGCAAACCACGGCGTCAATCTGTCACCCGACCTGTTCCGACCAGAACGGAAGATCGATTGATGAACCCGAGTGTCATCCGCCTGCTGATACTTGTGGTCATCTTCGCCTCGGTATTTGTGATGGCAGAAATTTCGATTGGCGCCTGGCGGCGGCGGACCAAGGGTGCAACGTCGATCAACAAGCGCTTGCGGATGATCGAAGGCGGGATGGACCGGGAGGTTGTGACATCGCATCTGCGTAAATCGCAGACCAGCGACTTCAGCAATTTGCCGGGACCGATTAGCCGCATGGCGCGCGGCATCGAAAGATCGGTGATAGCTAGCGGTATTGCGATGCCAGCACAGCAGATCATGTTGGCGATGGCACTGGCATCTGCCGTTGTTGCTGTGGTGATCATGATCGGTGCCTCGGTTTCCGGTTACACAATCAATTTTGGCTTGGTGCAGCTTGCGTTGGTCGTCGGTCTCAGCATGGGATCGGGCATTCCGATGATAATATTGTCGCGGATGGCTTCGAACCGCCGGAAAAAGATGCAAGAACAGTTTCCTGTTTCGCTAGACATATTTGTTCGCGGTTTACGTGCAGGGCACCCGGTATCGGCAGCGCTGGATTTGCTTACCAAAGAGATGGAAGATCCGATCGGCAGCGAGTTTGGTCTTGTTGTTGACGAAGTCGCCTATGGCGCGGACTTGCGCGATGCCTTGCAGTCAATGGCCGATCGTTGGGGGATTGAGGATATTCAGATGTTCGTAGTGTCGTTGTCGGTGCAGAATGAAACCGGTGGCAATCTGGCTGAAATTTTGTCCAATCTGGCTGGTGTCATCCGCGAACGGGCAAGTATGTTCATGAAAGTCCGCGCGCTTAGTTCTGAAGGCCGGATGACGGCATGGATACTCACCGGTCTGCCAGTGCTGTCATTCGTGGCACTGTTTCTGTCCAATCCGGCTTTCTACCTCGATGTCTCGCAGGATCCCATGTTCATCATAGGGTTTGTGGGTCTGCTCACCCTTTACACAATCGGGTTCGTTACGATCCGCCGTATGATCGATTTGAAGGTTTGAGATGCTGACCAACCTTGCCCT
This sequence comes from Sphingomonadales bacterium, assembly GCA_031420815.1. Classification (GTDB taxonomy): domain Bacteria; phylum Pseudomonadota; class Alphaproteobacteria; order Sphingomonadales; family Sphingomonadaceae; genus Sphingorhabdus_B. The sequence goes on from JANONL010000467.1 coordinate 3,119, forward strand.
GAACGGTCCGATGCGGATTGCCATTTTGGCGCTGATTTTCCTGCTTGTCGTCGTCGTGGTCATGCTGATGTCGAATGCGTTGTCACGACGGGCGGCGGTACGTGGACGGCTCGAAGAAGTACGCGGGGTGCAGCGCGTTGCCGGCCAAGCAGCCAGCCTACGGGGGGAAACTCTGTATAAGGGTTGGAACCGACTTGCAGAAATGGTTGAGAAAACCGGAATTTCGTTGGTCGACACGCGCGGCGACAGCCTTCGTGCCAAGTTAATTGCGGCGGGTTATACCTCTCCGGCAGCACCGAAAATTTTTACAGTTATCCGACTGCTATTGCTGTTCGGACTGCCGACAATCTTCGTGGTGCTGACGCTATTAAGAGGCGAGCAGATCGCGCCGCTCAAGCTGTATTTGGTCGGTGTAGGTTTGGCTGTGGTGGGCCTGTACCTCCCCAATTTATGGGTCACGGCTAAAGCCGACCGCCGCAAGCAGGAAATCGTCAACGGCTTTCCGGATAGCCTGGATCTGATGCTGGTCTGCGTGGAAGCGGGGCTGGGAATGGAGGCGGCATTTGACCGCGTCGGCCGCGAAATGCTGCGTTCGCATCCGCTTGTTGCCCAACTTTTGTCGATGGTAACATTAGAGATGCGTGCCGGGTCAAGCCGCGAAGAGGCCCTTCGGAATATGGCAGATCGCTCTCAGGTTACCGAAATCCGTTCATTTTCGACGCTGTTGATCCAGTCTGACAAACTGGGGTCGAGTATCGGTGAAACGTTGCGGATTTACGCATTGGAGATGCGCGAAAAACGCAGGATGCGGGCCGAAGAAAAAGCGCACCGGTTGCCGGTGCTGCTCTCCGTTCCGTTGGTGGCGTGTATGTTGCCGGTGATGATCGGCGTGTTGATGTTACCGGCAATTATCCGCGTGGTGCGGGAAATATTGCCGGTCATGGCGGGGTAGCGATGATGACGGAATATCACATGGATAAAATCGTAGCAGGGGCAATGTTGCTGGCTTTGGCAGGGTGCGCAGCACCGCAGGCTGCAATGCCCGAGTTACGGCTTTCTGGGCAATCGGGGCAACAATTGGCCCCAGGTTCAATGCTGCAACGCGGCAGGGCGCAGTTGGGTGCGGGACTCGATTCGATGGCCATCGAGTCCTTTCGTGCCGAGCTTAGGACCAACCCGGACAGCGCAGATTCCTTTAACGGGTTGGCAGTCGCGTATGGCCGCATCGGGCGCGATGAT
>JANONL010000468.1:0-1847 GCA_031420815.1 Sphingomonadales bacterium
ATTACCAGATGTTCTTGTCCGAATTTTGCCAGACGCTCGACTTACCCATTCCCGACCCCAAAGGTCAGGGGCTGGAAAATTATGTATTCGAAGCACCCGTTAAATCACAAGCTGTGCTCGGCACCAAGGGCACGGGCCGTATCGATCTATACAAAAAAGACTGCTTCATCCTTGAGGCAAAACAAAGCCAGGTCAAACCCGGCGAGGCCATTCCGGCGGACGCCCCCGAAGAAGCGTTGGAGACCGTTACCGACCTGTTCGGCAACATCATCGGCCACGCCGCATCGACCACCAAAAAAGTCCCGCGTTATGACCGATTGATGGCCGACGCGCGGGTTCAGGCGGAACGTTATGCGCTGGCGTTGCCCGACGACCACAAAACCCCGCCCTTTCTGATTGTCGCCGATATCGGCCGCAGTTTCGAATTGTATTTCGACTGGGCGGGTAACGGGCGAGGGTACAGCTTCTTTCCCGATCAGCAAAATTACCGGATCACCCTCGATCAGCTGCACGACGAGAAAATCCGGGTTTTATTGCGCGCCATATGGACCAATCCGGCAAGCGTCGATCCACGGTTAAAGGCTGCGGAAGTCACGCGCGAAATTGCCAAACAATTGTCGCTTGTGGCTGGCCATCTTGAAGCAACACAGCGTCAAGCTAACCCCGGAAAAGGCGATGGGGACGTCGCGCTTGGCATCGAATCGACGTCCTTGTTCTTGATGCGTTTACTATTCTGCATGTTTGCCGAAGACGTCGAATTGCTTCCCAAGGGCAGCTTCACCGCATTCCTCGATGAAGCGCGGGAAAAATCCGAGATATGGTGGCGGCGCGGCTTGTCCGACCTGTGGCATCAAATGAGCGCTGCAGCATTGCCCGAACGTTTCTGGAGCTTCGGCGACGCAGAGATACGCTATTTCAACGGCAACCTGTTTTCATCAAGCCAGGTCTATGATCTGGATAAGCCCTTCAAGGGTGTGCTGTATGCCGCCGACAAACAAGACTGGCGCTCGGTCGAACCCGCCATTTTCGGCACGTTGCTCGAACAAGTGCTAACCACCGCCGAACGCGCAAAGCTTGGCGCGCATTACACCCCGCGTCCTTATGTGCAACGGCTGGTCAGCGCGACCTTTGGCGATTTGCTGAATGAGGAATGGGCTGGGGTCGAGGAGGGGGTTCGGCTGCACTTAAATCCGCCCGATGCAACCCACACTACCGTTCGCCCTGAGCCTGTCGAAGGGCAGGAGGGTAAGCGCAAACGTGCTTCGACAAGCTCAGCACGAACAGTGGAGGGGGCCGTCACCCTCATCCAGTCCTTCCACACCCGCCTCTGTGCCTTGCGCATCCTCGACCCGGCCTGCGGAACCGGAAACTTCCTCTATGTAAGCATGGAGGAACTGCTGCGGCTGGAGGGTAAGGCGATTGCACTTGCTGAAAGCCTTGGCACAAATATCGCCCCCACCGTCCACCCCAACCAGTTTCTGGGGCTTGAGCTAAACCCGCGCGCCGCCGTGATTGCCGAACTGGTATTGTGGATCGGTTGGTTGCGGCACCGGCTGGCGAACCATCCCGCGGCAATCGGCGATCCAGTGTTGCCGACGCTGACCAACATCAACGGCGGCACGCATGGCGGCTTTGACGCGGTGCTGCGCCGGACGGCAACGGGCGAGCCTGACACCACCAACCCGATGGTGCCCGATTGGCCCAAAGCCGATTTTATCGTCGGCAATCCGCCCTTTATTGGCGGCAAGGACATCCGCGCCAAATTGGGCGGCGATTATGCCGAGGCATTGTGGAAAGCCAACCCGCGCGTTCCAAAATCGGCGGACTTCGTCATGCAATGGTGGGAC
>JANONL010000469.1:0-2523 GCA_031420815.1 Sphingomonadales bacterium
GTGGGCTTGTTTGTCATCAGTTGTTCCTTTTTTGTTCTAACTAATGAAGTTTATCCGCCTCGTCAATCCTACTCCGCCGCAATCCCGGCCGCTTCAAACATATCCACCCCGTCATTCTCCGCCGTCGCTTCGATGCCGATAATCTTCTTTTTGCGCCCGTCGAAGCTGTCCCATACTTCGCTCCAATTGCCGCGTGTCGCTGCCTTCGCATATTCGGTCGCGCGGGTTTCGAAGAAGTTGGCGTGCTCTACGCCGTTCAATAACGGCGCGAGCCACGGCAGCGGGTGGTCTTCGACCATGTAGATTTGCGGCAAGCCCAATTGGCCCAGGCGCCAGTCGGCGATGTAGCGGATGTAGCGTTTGATTTCCTTTGCGGTCATGCCGGGCACGGGGCCCATTTCGAACGCGAGGTCGATGAAGTTGTCTTCCAGCCGGACGACCTTCTGGCAGCAATCGATGATGTCTTCCTTGACCGCCTTGGTCAGGCAGTTGCGCTCTGCACAGAATGCGTGGAACATCTTGGTGATGCCTTCGCAGTGAAGGCTCTCGTCGCGGACCGACCAGCTGACGATCTGCCCCATGCCCTTCATCTTGTTGAAGCGCGGGAAGTTCATCAGCATCGCGAACGACGCGAACAGTTGCAGCCCTTCGGTAAAGCCACCGAACATCGCGAGCGTGCGCGCGATATCCTCGTCGCTGTCGACGCCGAACTGGTGCATGTAATTGCACTTCGCGGCCATTTCTTCATATTCGAGGAAGGCGCTGTATTCGCTTTCGGGCATGCCGATGGTGTCGAGCAAATGGCTGTACGCGGCGATGTGGACGGTTTCCATGTTGGAAAACGCGGTCAGCATCATCTTGACCTCGGTCGGTTTGAAGATGCGGCCATAATGTTCGTGGTAGCAATTCTGCACCTCGATATCGGCCTGCGTGAAGAAGCGGAAAATCTGCGTGAGCAGGTTGCGCTCGTTGTCCGACAACTTCTGCGCCCAATCGCGGCAATCCTCACCCAAAGGCACCTCTTCGGGCAACCAGTGGATTTGTTGCTGGCGTTTCCAGAAGTCATAGGCCCATGGATATTCAAAGGGCTTGTAGCTGTTACGGGCTTCTAAAAGGGGCATCTGCTTCTTCCTTGCGTTCAAACTTTGTCGTTGCTTCCCGTGGCCGGGAGGGTGGGGAGACTGTCCCCGATTTGCTGCTATTTTGCTTTAGGCTTTGTTGCGCGCGTTTTCACTACAGCCTTTGGTATAGGATCGGCCTTTGGCTTTGCCGTCGGCTTTGGTTTTGCGGGCTTTTTCGGTGCGGCGGACTTGGCGGCTGGAGCCTTTGGAGCGACAGCTTTTGCAGCAATCGCTTTCAAGGCAACCGGCTTGGCCGCAACCGCTTTGGGGGCGGCTTTGGGCTTTGGCGCAGGCTTAGGCGCTTTGGGCTTATCAGGCGCCTGTGTCAGAACCGCCGCCGAAATCTTCTGAATTTCCTTCTTCGACAGGCTCTTGGGGTCCTTCAACCCACGCGCCGCAATCGAGGCAATATCCTTCGAAGTTTTTTCGTTTTTAGCCATCACAAACCCTTTTCTACCTCGATCAAAGTACCACTTTGATCGAAACTATTGGCATGCCAGACATTCCTCATAGTCAGTCTGTTCCGCCGCCATCAGCTCAATCTTTGGCGCGTCGGCAGTGTTATCCGCCTCTACGCCGCCAGCAAAGCCAGCGCGTTGGATCGATTTCGAGCGCAGATAGTAAAGCGACTTAATACCCAGCTCCCATGCGCGGAAGTGGAGCATGAGGAGGTCCCATTTTTCCACGTCCGCAGGGATGAACAAGTTCAGCGATTGCGCTTGGTCGATATGTGGTGCGCGGTCACCGGCGAGCTCGAGCAACCAGCGCTGGTCAATCTCGAACGACGTTTTGAACGTGTCCTTTTCTTCGGGCGTCAGGAAATCGAGATGCTGCACCGACCCGCCTTTTTCCAGAATGCTATTCCAGACATTGTTGCTGTCCTTGGCTTTATCGAGCAGCAGTTTTTCCAGATACGGGTTCTTTACAATGAAGCTGCCCGACAGAGTTTTGTGCGTGTAGATGTTCGCCGGGATCGGCTCGATACATGCGCTGGTTCCGCCGCAGATGATCGAAATCGACGCTGTGGGGGCAATCGCCATTTTGCAGCTGAAGCGTTCCATAACGCCGCGTTCCTCGGCATCGGGGCACGCGCCGCGTTCTGTCGCCAGCATCATCGATGCTTGGTCGGCTTGCGCGCGGATGTGTTTAAAGAACTTCATATTCCACGACTTTGCCATCGCTGACTCAAATCCGAGTCCGCGTGATTGCAAAAAGCTGTGATAGCCCATGACACCCAGGCCGACGCTGCGTTCGCGGCCCGCGCTGTATTTCGCCCGCGCCATTTCATCCGGCGCGCGTTCGATAAAGTCGGTCAGCACATTGTCGAGCATGCGCATCACATCTTCGACAAACAGCTTCTCGCCGCTCCACTGATCCCATGTTTCAAGGTTCAGCGATGACA
>JANONL010000470.1:0-2792 GCA_031420815.1 Sphingomonadales bacterium
CGAATTGCTGGAAAACCAGTACCGTGTCGGGCTCCTTCGTATGGAAAGAGCCGTTAAAGAGCGGATGAGCTCGGTTGACGTATCGACGGTGATGCCAAACGATCTTATCAACGCGAAACCAGCAGTGGCTGCGGTTCGTGAATTCTTCGGCTCAAGCCAGCTGTCGCAGTTCATGGATCAGACCAATCCACTGTCCGAAGTTACCCACAAGCGCCGTGTGTCGGCACTTGGACCAGGCGGTCTCACCCGCGAACGTGCAGGCTTCGAAGTCCGCGACGTTCACCCGACGCATTATGGCCGCATCTGCCCGATTGAAACGCCCGAAGGTCCGAACATCGGTCTGATCAACTCGCTGGCAAGCTTCAGCCGCGTGAACAAATATGGCTTCATCGAAACGCCGTACCGCAAGGTTATCGACCATAAGGTCACCGACGACGTGGTCTATCTGTCCGCAATGGAAGAACAGAAGAACACGATTGCGCAGGCCAACGCCGAGCTGACCGACGATGGCAGCTTTGTCGAGGAACTGATTTCGTCACGCGAGTCGGGCGAATTCCTGATGGCACCGCGCGATCAGGTTACCCTGATGGACGTTAGCCCAAAGCAGCTGGTTTCGGTTGCGGCATCACTTATTCCGTTCCTGGAAAACGATGACGCCAACCGCGCGCTGATGGGTTCGAACATGCAACGTCAAGCCGTGCCTCTGCTGCGGGCAGAAGCACCATTTGTCGGCACTGGCATGGAAGAAACCGTGGCCCGCGACTCCGGCGCTGCCATCGGCGCTAGGCGAACCGGCATCGTCGATCAGGTTGACGCAACGCGTATCGTTGTCCGCGTAACCGGCGAAGTCGAACCCGGCAAATCGGGCGTCGACATCTACACGCTGCAAAAATTCCAGCGTTCGAACCAGAACACCTGCATCAACCAGAAGCCTTTGGTGAAGGTCGGCGACGAAATCGTTGCCGGTGACATCATCGCTGACGGTCCCTCGACCGAACTGGGCGAACTGGCGCTGGGCAAAAACAGCCTCGTCGCGTTTATGCCGTGGAACGGGTATAACTACGAAGACTCGATCCTGATCTCCGAACGCATCGTGAAGGACGACGTGTTTACCTCGATCCACATCGATGAATTCGAAGTGATGGCGCGTGACACCAAGCTTGGGCCAGAAGACATCACCCGCGATATTCCAAACGTCGGCGAGGAAGCGCTTCGCAGCCTCGACGAAGCGGGTATCGTTTATATCGGTGCCGAAGTGCATCCGGGCGACATCCTCGTCGGCAAGATCACGCCAAAGGGTGAAAGCCCGATGACGCCCGAAGAAAAGCTTCTGCGCGCGATCTTCGGTGAAAAGGCCAGCGACGTGCGCGACACCTCGCTGAAATTGCCGCCGGGTGTTGCCGGAACCGTCGTCGAAGTGCGCGTTTTCAACCGCCACGGCATCGACAAGGACGAGCGCGCGATGGCAATCGAACGCGAAGAAATCGAGCGGCTTGCAAAAGACCGCGAAGACGAACGCTCGATTTTGAACCGTGCGACCTATAATCGCCTGCGCGACATGATGCTCGGTCAGACGATTGCCGCCGGACCAAAGGGTATCAAGAAGGGCGACAAGGTTTCGGAAGAAAACCTGGCCGAAGTTGAGCGCTTTGAATGGTGGAAAATCGCCGTCACCGACGACAAGGTGCAAGGCGACCTCGAAGCCGTCAAGGTCCAGTATGACGAAGCCGTCAAGCTGATCGTCGAGAAGTTCGAAGATCGTCGCGAGAAGCTTGAACGCGGTGACGAAATGGCACCGGGCGTGCTGAAAATGGTCAAGGTTTTTGTGGCGGTGAAGCGCAAGCTGCAACCGGGCGACAAAATGGCCGGACGTCACGGCAACAAGGGTGTGATTTCGCGCATCCTGCCCGCCGAAGATATGCCGTTCCTTGCCGATGGTACGCCGGTCGATATCGTGCTCAATCCGCTCGGTGTGCCTTCACGTATGAACGTCGGGCAAATTTTCGAAACGCATCTTGGCTGGGCCGCTCGCGGTCTTGGCAAGCAGATCGGTGATGCGCTTGAGGATTGGCGTCATGCCAACCCGAACCCGCAAGCGGCTGCTCCACCAGAGGCAGTGCGCGAACGTCTCGTCCATGCCTACGGCGAAAACTACGCGAAGGAAATCAACAGCCGTAGCGATGCCGACATCATCGAACTGGCCGGTCATGTGACCGGTGGTGTGCCGATGGGCACGCCAGTGTTCGATGGCGCCCGCGAAAAGGACGTGTCGGAAATGCTGACGCTGGCAGGTCTCGATACATCGGGCCAGTCGGATCTGTTCGACGGACGCACCGGTGACAAGTTCGACCGCAAGGTTACTGTTGGTTACATCTATATGTTGAAACTGCATCACTTGGTCGATGACAAGATCCATGCGCGATCAATCGGACCCTACAGCCTCGTCACGCAGCAGCCGCTGGGTGGTAAAGCGCAGTTCGGCGGACAGCGTTTCGGGGAAATGGAAGTCTGGGCGCTGCAAGCGTACGGCGCTGCCTACACCCTGCAGGAAATGCTCACGGTCAAGTCGGATGACGTGATCGGGCGGACCAAGGTTTACGAAGCCATCGTCAAGGGTGACGACACCTTCGAAGCCGGTATCCCCGAAAGCTTCAACGTTCTGGTCAAGGAAATGCGTTCGCTCGGCCTCAATGTCGAGTTGAAAGCACATGACCTGGTCGAAGGCGACGAGGGCTTTGCCGAGGCGGCTGAATGAAGGACCGGGCGGGCTAACCCCCGCCCCCTTCCCGCCC
>JANONL010000471.1:0-2781 GCA_031420815.1 Sphingomonadales bacterium
GAGCCGAGCAGGCGGATGTCATTAGCGATTTTTGTAAGGCTGACGGCGAGCGTGTTCAAAAGCCCGGAAAATTCTACTAACGCATCATGGGTCGCCAATGCTTCGAACTTGTTGCGGGCGCTTTGAAATGCGGACCCCGTAATTTCGCTGATCTCGAAGGCGAAGTCCTTGGCAAATCCCGCAGGCGCATTCAGGCCGGTGCCTACGGCGGTCCCGCCTTGGGCAAGTTGATAAAGATCGGTGCTCGCCATCGTCAGGCGTACATCATTGGTTCGAAGTTGCGCCGCGTAGCCGGAAAATTCCTGCCCAAGCGTCAGGGGGGTCGCATCTTGCAAATGCGTGCGGCCAATCTTGACGATGTCCGCCCATGCTTCCTCTTTTTCATCCAGCGCGCATCGTAACTTGAAGAGGGCCGGGCGGAGATGTCGTTCGAGTGCCAACGCCGCCGCCACATGCATCGCCGTTGGGAAGCTGTCGTTCGACGACTGGCTCATATTGACATGATCGTTCGGATGTACCGGCGATTTGCTCCCGCGTTTTCCGGTCAACATTTCATTGGCACGACCAGCGATCACCTCGTTAACATTCATGTTCGACTGCGTGCCGCTTCCCGTTTGCCAGATGGTGAGCGGGAATTGGTCGTCGTGCTTGCCCGTTACCACTTCTGCGGCAGCTTCTTCGATTGCATCGGCCAGCTTGGCGTCCAATCCGTGTTTGCGGTTCACTCGCGACGCGGCTTGTTTCACCAGCGCCAGTGCGTGAATAATACCCATCGGCATCCGCTCATGCGGCGGGAATGGGAAGTTTTGTATGCTGCGCTGGGTCTGCGCGCCCCAATAGGCGTCGGCAGGGACGTCTATTGGTCCAAAACTGTCAGTTTCCTGGCGGGTGCCGCCGTTCACTTCTTCCGCCCGAAGTCCACGCTCACGACGTTAGAACCGTCTTCTGTGACAATTGCAGGCTCGTCATTGCCCGCAGCTTCATGCGGTTCGGGACCATCCAGCGCCGCATCAACGTGGAATTGCAGCGCGAAATCGACCGACGGGTCAACAAATGCCGTAATCGCCGAATAAGGCACAACCAGATGCGAAGGGATCTGGCTGAAGGACAACCCGATCTCGAAATGCTCCGCTTCGACCTTTAAATCCCAATATTTGTGCTGCAGCACGATTGTCATTTCGTCGGGAAAGCGCTCATGCAGATGCGTTGGGATGACAACACCGGGCACCTGTGTCTTGAATGTGATGTAGAAATGGTGGTCACCTGGGAGCCCGCCTGCCGCAACATCGCCCAATACGCGGCCAACCACTGCGCGCAGTGCTTCTTGCACTACATCATCGTAGGGAATCAGGCTGTCGACATGCTCTTCACTCATTACGGCTTGGTGGACTGTGCCGCCCCTGAAATCAAGATGCTTGTTGTTGCCAAATACGTGGCGATGCGTATAGCGGCGGCCATGCGCACCGGGTCCATCAGCCGCAAGACGAACGAAACGTCGATCAATGTCGAGGTGAATCTCGACGGCAGTGGCATCTATGAGGTGTCTACGGGCATCGGTTTTCTCGATCATATGCTGGAGCAGCTATCGCGGCATTCGCTGATTGACCTGAAAGTCAAAGCGTTTGGCGACCTGCATATCGACCAGCATCACACCACCGAAGACACCGGCATTGCGATTGGCGAGGCGGTGTTGCAGGCGCTCGGCGATAAGCGCGGAATTACGCGTTATGGCACGGCTTATGCGCCGATGGACGAGACACTCACACGCTGCGCGCTCGACATTTCAGGGCGGCCTTATTTTGTGTGGAAAGTCCCCTTAAGCATGCCGCGTCTGGGTGAATGGGACACCGAGCTGATCGAACACTGGTTCCACAGCTTCGCGACTTCGGCTGGCATCACGTTGCATGTCGAAAATCTTTATGGTTCGAACAACCATCATATTGTCGAGAGCTGCTACAAAGCACTGGCCCGAGCATTGCGGCAGGCGGTGGAGATCGATCCCCGCAAGGCCGATGCGATTCCGTCGACCAAGGGGACGCTCTGAGGTGAGCATCCTACTTCCGTTCGCCCTGAGCTTGTCGAAGGGCAGCTTGCGCAACCGTGCTTCGACAGGCTCAGCACGAACGGCATTTTAAGCGCATGGGCTGTCTTGCACTTATAGATTATGGCGCGGGCAATCTGCATTCGGTGCAGAATGCATTGAAGTCGGCGGGTGCGGCGGATGTTATTGTCACCGCTGATCCTGATGTCGTTGCCAAGGCCGACCGGATTGTTTTGCCAGGCGTTGGCGCTTTTGCGCACTGTATGGAGGCTTTGTCCGGCATCGACGGCATGGTCGAAGCGATGGAGCGACGGGTGCGCGGCGAGGGCGTCCCGTTCCTCGGGATCTGCGTCGGGATGCAGCTTTTGGCCGATGCTGGCGTCGAGCATGGCACAACCAAGGGGCTGGGATGGATTGGTGGCACCGTTCGTGCGATTGCGCCAACGCCTGACATCAAAATTCCGCATATGGGTTGGAATGACGTCGTTCCAGCCGAGGGCGCGCCTTTGATCGAAACAGGCGAGGCTTATTTCCTGCACGGCTATCATTTTGATGCGCCAGATACGGCGGAGATATTGGCGACGACCTCGCATGGCAGAGCGTTAGTTGCAGCGGTTGGCAGAGACAACATCATCGGCGTGCAATTTCACCCCGAAAAGAGCCAAGCCTATGGTATCAACTTCCTCAAACGCTTTCTGGAGTGGCGGCCCTAATGGTAGCTAAGATATGATCGTATTCCC
>JANONL010000472.1:0-5423 GCA_031420815.1 Sphingomonadales bacterium
GGAGCTTTTCGGTATCGTTGAGATCATTCTGGTGCCGCTGCTTTTTTATTCCATTAAACCAAGAATTCTACCCACCGCCTTCGTCCTAATTTTTGCCGCCGTCAGCATGGGGTTCAATATCTATTGGGCCGAACTGGTTCGCAACGTATGATGGATCAAGTTACAACCTGTCATCTTTTCCACAAACTCGCGCTGCGGCTCAAGTTACATCGACAACACGAAAGTTAAGCCAGTACATCACGATCATATCGCCGCCGATCCTGATAAGCCACGCCCAAGCTGCGCCGACCGGTCCATACAGCATAACCAAAACGTAAAGCAGTGCGATGTATATCGGAAATTCGACGATGTGGATCAGCGCTGTGATGTCGGCGCGGCCCTTGCTCTGCAGCATCGTATAAGGAACCTGTGCAAGGCCGCTGGCAAACGCGGCTGCCGAACATATCTGCAGAATAGTCGCAGCGTTGTTGGCGAAGTCTGGCGATATCCACCAAGACAAAAACGGATGCGCAAACAGCAGCATCAATATGGTCAGCGGCGCCATGATGACGCCCATCATGATGCTGTAACGCAACACTTGCGACGATTGGTCCGACGCTTCGCCCTTCGACCCGAGCACGGCAAACATCGGGAACAGCGCCGAAGCAATCGCGCCGGGGATGAAGCCGATGCGCAAGACCAGTTCCTGCGGTGTTGCGTAGTATGCGACCGCAACCGCCGATACGCTTATCCCCACCAGGAAACGGTCGATGTAGTTCATCAGTGGGCTGATGACATTGCTGACCGACAGCCACCCCCCGAATTTCAGCAGCGGTTTGATCAAAGACGTGTCGAGCTTGCCCATGCCGCTGACTTCGCGGACAGTCCGCAACGTGAACCAGCCGTGTACGATGCACGCTATGATCCGGCCCAATGCCAATATCGCGGCTATCGCGTCCAGATCGGCGCGACCTGCCCATAATGCCAGCAGCGGCCCGGCAAAGGTGAAAATGCCCATCGGTACGCGGATCATGTTGACCAGCGCAAACTGCCCGGTGGCCTCCAATATCCCGCGGTAGCCAGAGGTCAGGACGATTGCCGGCATCGCTGCGGCCATCCACAGAAATGCGCGCACAACCTCCCCGGTGCCGGTGCCCGATGCGAGCTGGCTGCCCATGAACGGCGCGATGGCGAGCATCACGAGGCCACCGAACAGCCCCAGCACCAGCATCATCGCGCTTGACGTGCCGACAATGCCGTCGAGCTCGTCATGCCGGTCGTCGGCAATGGCAATAGCTACCTTTTGCGTGACGGCGCGCCCTAACCCCAGGTCGAACAGGCCAAAATAGCTGACCACGGCCCAGATCAGCGTCAATATCCCGAAACGCGCTTCCCCAAGGGCCTCGATCAGCATCGGTATCGCAAACACCGCCACAACGAGTGGCAGGCCCAACCCCAGCATGTTATAGATTGAGTTACGTAGTATCATCGGGTCCGGTTTTCCGCCGTCAAGCCGCGTTGCCGTAATAACCGACATACCAGTCGACAAACCGCTTTACGCCGTCGCGCACATCGGTTCGGGGCGCGAACGATACCCATTCCGACAACGCACCAGTGTTAGCGGACGTCGCAGGAACGTCGCCCGGCTGCATCGGCAGGAAGTTCTTTTCGGCCTCCAGCCCGAGCGCATCCTCGACCGCCGAGACATAATCCATCAGCGGCGTCGGCTGGTTGTTGCCAATATTGAACACGCGGTACGGCGCATTGCTAGTCGCGGGATCCGGGGTCAAGGCATCGAACGCTGGATTGGCTTGGGCGGGCTTGTCGATTACCCGGATCACGCCTTCGACGATGTCATCGATATAGGTGAAATCGCGCACCATCTTGCCGTGGTTGAAGATATTGATCGGCTTGCCCGACCGGATCGCCTTGGTGAACATGAACAGCGCCATGTCGGGCCGCCCCCAAGGTCCGTAAACCGTGAAGAACCGCAATCCCGTGGTCGGCATGTTGAACAGATGGCTATAGGTATGCGCCATCAACTCGTTCGCTTTTTTGGTTGCGGCATACAGGCTGATCGGGTGATCGACGCTGTCGCTTTCCGAAAACGGCATTTTGGTGTTGCCGCCGTAAACGCTCGAGCTGGATGCATATACGAGGTGCGCGACATTACTGTGGCGGCACCCTTCCAATATGTTGGTGAACCAGACGATGTTGGCATCGATATAAGCTTGCGGGTTCTCCAGCGAGTAGCGGACCCCGGCCTGCGCCGCGAGATTTACCACAACATCGAAGCAGTGTTTGGCGAACAACGCTGACATCGCTGCACCGTCGCCAATATCAATACGCTCGAAATGGAAATTCGGTTTGCCCTCGAGGCGCGACAAGCGGGCTTCCTTCAGAGTAACATCGTAATAATCGTTAAGATTGTCGATGCCGTGAACCTCATCTCCGCGCGCCAGCAACCGCTCGCACACATACATGCCGATGAATCCTGCCGCCCCTGTCACAAGTATCTTCAACGAAATTCTCCTAACCGTCGAATGAAGTGCCCCGCCCGGACCACGGCCTGAGTATCAAACGCTGACTTTACGTCAATGAAGCCTTCTCTCCAGCTTAACACTATTTCTGAAATCGGAAGTGGGTGAAAACTGCATGCAGCATCAAGCAGCGAATACTATTCGCTTTCCTCTTTGGCACCGTAGCCATAGCCGTAACCATAGCCGTAACCATAACCCGCATGACGTTGCTTCAGCTTTGTCAGTACCACCCCGAACACATGCGCATGCACCGATTGCAGCCGACCCAGAGAGGCTTTGACACCGCGGATGGCAACACCCTCTGCTTCGACAACAAACACACAACCTTCAACCGCGCGCGACAGCAATGGCGCATCAGCGAGGCCCAAAATCGGAGGCGAATCGATCACTACATGATCAAAATGTTCGAGTAGTTGATTGACCAGTAATAACATCCGGTCACTACTCAGAAGCTCTGCAGCGCTCGGCGGCATTGGACCTGCAGGCATTATGCTGAGGCCTTTGACGTTGGCGGCCGATATCAATTGCCGCCAATCATTGTCCCCAGCCAGAAAATTGCTCAATCCCATTATGTTGCCGATACCGAAGAAACCGTGGATCGAAGGTGACCGCATGTCCGCATCGATCAGCAACACTTTCTTGCCGGTTCGGCCAAGAACAGTAGCAAGAGCCATACTCGTCGTACTCTTGCCTTCGGCCGCCCGCGTACTGGTAACCATGAACGCCCGAGGCACACCGTGGTCGGTCGTAAAAGCCAGATTTGACCTCACGCTCAAATAGGCTTCGGACAACATAGACTTCGCGTCATTCAACATTGTGAGCGCATCAGATTCTTCGACATCGGGCACGCTGCCGAGCAAAGGAACCTGCAAGAGGCGATTGACTTGGCCCGGATCGCGCAAGCCTTCATCGATCTGGTCAAGAGCGAATGTGCTGAGCGCAGCCAACCCTAGTCCCGCCAGCAACGCCAAAGCCATGTTGAACGGCAGGCTCGGCGCGGATGGCTGCTGTGGCACCTTGGCCGGGTCAACAATCGCGATGTTGTTCGATCCGATTCCGGCAACACCAATTTCCTTATATCTTTGCAAAAGAGCGTCATACAGTTCGCGATTGGTATCCGCTTCTCGCTGATAAATATTGTACTGGATGCTATCGCGCTGTTGCAGGTCAAGCCGCGATTTCAAGCCTTCAACCCGTTCACCAAGTTGGCGCTCCCGCTGGGCTGCCTCCTGAAACTCGGAATTGCGCGATGTCGTCCGGGTACTGCTGACCCGCCCTTCTTCGCGTGCGATGCTTGAATCGAGCGTCCGTATCTGTTCGGCCAACGCCCGAGCCGCAGGATATCCCGGCTCAAACTGCACCATCAGCTTGGCATATTCGGAAGCAACCTCTGCACGCTTTTGGCGAAGTGCTGTGATTGCGTTATTGGACAGCGCCTCAGAACTGGAGCCCGAATCTCCCTGGCGCGCCTTGCTCTCGGCCTGGATGCGGTCTGCTATTGCCTCAGCCAGTGCAGTGTTAAGAGCTTCCAGATCGGCGGCCACCAATGTCCGCTCGCTTTGTGTTTTTCCGTCTACGCCTTGGGTCCGGCTAAGACTTACAATACCCTTCTGGGACGCATAATTGACCAGTTCGCGCTCTGATGTCTCCAGACGGGCACGCAAATCAGCCAGTCGTTCTTCCAGAAACTTACGCGCGTCAGACGTCGATGCAAACCGGCGATCCATACTCGATTCGATGAATTGCTGCGTCCATGCGTTTGCGATCTGGGCGGACAGCAGCGGTGACGCGCTGGTATAATTGACGTCGATCAAGGCAGAGCCCCGAAGCGGAGAAATGCCAACATTTTCCAGCAAAAGATCGACGGCGCGGCGCTCGCGCTTGTCACGGTCGGCTTTCGTCAACGCCTTTGTATCATCGGTAAATATACCCGATTTGTCATCTGGTGTAACGCCGTGAGCAGCAAAAAAATCATTATTCGATGACAGCCGCAGTTCGCGTGAAACGCGCTCCGCAAGCGACCTTGCCTCAAGCAAAGCGTATTGGGTTTGATAAAACTCCAGATCTCTGCCCGCCTCGGATGACTCAAGACCTTCTACGTTGGTAATATTTTTTTTGTCGCGGCTGATTTCGATGCGCGCTTTTGCCGAATATTCCGGTGTCGTTAGCAAGGTTACCAGAAGTCCCGCAACAAGTGCTGAAGCGATGATCCCGACAATCACCCATTTCCAACGGATGACGACCTGCCAATATTGCAACAATAGCGGCGGTGCCAGAAAACTGGAATTGTTGGCATTGTCCAGCGTTTCGAAACTGGCCGCCGATTGGTCGGCCGCCGCGCCGATAGATTGCAACATTTGTTCATCTCAATTCAATTTCAGAATAAAACGCGTAGTTACGAATAACGGATTCAACCCTACCCTAAAAGCAAGAGAGCGGCTGCCGCATAAGATGTTGGTGAGGGTTCTTTTATACCGTGTGTGGCACAAGTCACCGAAAATAACATTTTTACGGTTACCAAATTCGTCGCCTTCATCTTGTCCACGTCCACGCTCAATATTTGCCAGCCCGCCAAAAATCTTAAATTGGGTAATTGCATTTCAACTTGGCGGAGACGGAGGGATTCGAACCCTCGGTACCGAATTATCAGTACGACGGTTTAGCAAACCGTTGGTTTCAGCCACTCACCCACGTCTCCAGCGCGTTTAGCTTCGGCGGCCTATAGCGAGGCATCTCGGGGGCCGCAATGCTTATTCAGTATCAAAAATGCGCTTACGAAAGCCCTACATGATTCGCTCTGGCGCAAATAAGACTCGGGTTATCGCCCGTTCATTGTGTGCTCATCGCCGCCAACCATAAGGTCCGCTTTATTTGCAGGAGGGGTCTGCCATGCACAAATCGACC
>JANONL010000473.1:0-2381 GCA_031420815.1 Sphingomonadales bacterium
GCCTTCGAACGCATCGTCAACACCCCCAAACGCGGCATTGGGGATAAGGCTGTGGAAAAAATCCATATCGTCGCACGTGCCGAGCGGTCGCCGCTATCGGTCGCCGCCGCGCGTCTGGTCGGCACCGACGAACTGACAGGCAAGGCGCGCAAGTCACTGGCCGACCTCGTCGTCGATATATCGCGGTGGCGCGACGAGGCCAGCCGCCTAACCCCGGCTGACCTTACCAAGCTGATCCTCGACGAAAGCGGCTATACCACCGTGTTGCAGGCCGAACGCAGCGTGGAAGCCGCCGGACGACTTGAAAACCTGAACGAACTCGCGCGCGCGATGGAGGAATATGAAACGCTCGGCGAGTTTCTGGAGCATGTCAGCCTCGTCATGGACAAGGACAGCGGGCAGAGCGACGCGAGCGTCACGATCATGACCATCCACGCCGCCAAGGGGCTTGAATTCGACAATGTGTTTCTGGTCGGGTGGGAGGACGGCGTGTTCCCCAGCCAACGCGCACTCGATGAAGGCGGGCTCGCAAGCCTCGAAGAAGAACGCCGTCTGGCCTATGTCGCGATCACCCGTGCAAAGCGTCGCTGCACCATAATTCACGCCGCGAACCGGCGGATTTACGGCCAATGGACGTCGAGCATCCCCAGCCGATTCATCACCGAATTGCCGCAAGACCATATCGACGCCGAACAGACAATGACTGGCGGCGCATCGCTCTGGCGCGCCAACTGGTCCGAACGCGAAGACCCCTTCGCGCATTTGGCCGCCGCCAACCAAGGTCGCAGCAACGCCCGCGGCCCCGGCTGGCAACGCGCAGCCACGAGCGGCGGGTTCAACGCAACGCCGCAACGGATAGCAGAAACAGGGCGCAGCGCGGTGAGTTTGGGCAATAAGGGGCGCGGAGACCTGTCGGTCGGCCAGCGCGTGTTCCACCAGAAATTCGGCTACGGCGAAATTGCCGAGATTGAAGGCAATAAACTGGAGATTGATTTCGAACAGGCCGGGCGGAAACGGGTGATGGATAGTTTTGTGACGGTTGGGTAAAGTCATACTTGACACAAGGCACGTAAAGCGATAGGCTACATTAATGGAATTAGACAGTATTCGGCACAAAGCGTTGCACCGCTTTTTCGTTACTGGGAATTCCAAGGGACTTGATGGTGATCAAGTTGATAGATTACGCAAGATGTTGAATTATATTGTCACTTCGAAAAGCTTTGACGAACTAAAATTACAACCCAATTACGGCTTGCATCCGCTGACCGGAAATCGGGTAGGTGTTTGGGCAATGACCGTAACAAGAAACTGGCGGTTGACGTTTCACAAGATCGACGAACAAACTGTCGCAGAACTTGATTTAGAGGATTATCATTGATGGCACTCATAATGCACCCCTCGCTGGCGGTTCATCCCGGCGATTGGTTGAAGACCGAAGTCGTAGAAGCGAATGGTATCGCTATTGGATCGCTTGCAAAAGCATTTGGCGTCAGTCGCCAAGCGGTAAGCGCATTACTAAACAGTCGCGCTGCGCTTTCCGCGGATATGGCCATTCGGTTTGAAAAACTATTCGGCATCAAAGCTGATACGTTGTGCCGGATGCAAGTCGCATATGACCTTTCGCAAGCACGGCTCCATGAAGATGATATCAAGGTGGACCGGCGGCTGTTGGCGGCCTGAGGCTTTAGATGTCCTAAACTGCGTTTGGCAATAAGCCTTCGCGCTTCTCTCCTGAAGGGGAGAGAGTGGGTTGTGTTCGCTTTCGGGGGCGGGGGAGACGTCCTTCGACTGGCTCAGGACGAACGTATAGGTAATCTTGATCCTTTAGCGTCAGAAACGTCCCTCCCCCTCCGTTCGTCCTGAGCCTGTCGAAGGACGTAGAGCACTGCCCTATCCGTCATCCCCCTTTTTCCGCGCCAACCGCGAAATCGTGTCCCAATCGCCTGCAATCAACGCCTCTTTCTTCGCCCGCGACCATCCCTTGATCTGTCGTTCGGCGGCTAGTGCTTCATACCGGGTTTGAAAATATTCGCTCCACACCAGTTCTACCGGTCTGCGATGAAGCGTGTAACCGCCGAAATAACCCGACTGATGCTGGCCGATGCGGACCTCAAGATTATCGGTGTGACCGGCGTAATATTTCCCGTCGGCGCAGCGCAGCATGTAGGTCCAGAATGCCATGTCCGATACCTAGCGCGTTTGCGTCCTTCGACAAGCGTGCGCTTACCCTTTGATTGCGAATTTGCAGATCGAGAACAAAGCGGCAGTCGTGACGTCCTTCGACAGGCTCAGGACGAACGGGGATGTGAGGGCGAGTTCTCAGAATTCAAAAAATCTTCCGCTCAAATAGGCCCTCTTCTCCGTTCGTCCAGAGCCTGTCG
>JANONL010000474.1:0-4563 GCA_031420815.1 Sphingomonadales bacterium
TGGCTGGATAATGCGCGCGCAGCCAATGCCGCAGCGGCGATCATTGCGAGCGCCGCGCCGGAGCGCCTGATGTATCCCGTCGAAGCCAACGAGGTTTTTATCAAGGTCACCGCTGCTGAAGCCGCCTCGCTTCGCGGCCAAGGATTTGACTTCTACGACTGGGGCGAAGGTGCGGCGCGGCTGGTCACCAGTTGGCACCACGAAGCCAATGATGTGAGCCCGCTGGCGCAAGCGATCGCAGCGCTGTGAACACGATTCAAGCCGTTCCGCAGGCCGAGCCCGGCCTGTTTACCCCGCGTATATTATTTCCGTTCCTATTGGTGTCGCTTATCTGGGGCTCGACGTGGCTGGTTATCCGCGACCAGATCCATAGCGTGCCGCCAATCTGGTCGGTCTGTTACCGTTTCACCGTCGCCGCCATCGGCATGTTCATTTTGGCGCGCGTCATGAAGTTACCACTAAAATTAGGTCGCGATGGCCAGCGCTGGGCGATGCTTCTGGGCGCGCTGCAATTCGCGCTGAATTTCAACTTCGTCTATGCCGCCGAGCATCACATAACGTCGGGGTTGGTCGCAGTTCTCTTTGCATTACTCATCATGCCTAATGCAATTTTGGGCCGCTGGTGGCTCGGGCGAAAGGTCGCCCCGTCGTTCTGGCTGGGGTCAGCCGTTGCCTGTGCCGGCGTTGCGCTTCTAATTCTGCAGGAATACCGCGTTGCACCCGTGGGCGGCACGCAAGTGTTGATCGGCACCGCGCTGACATTGGCAGGCGTGTTGTCCGCATCGGTGTCAAATGTCGTGCAGGCATCTGACAAGATCAGCCGCTTTCCGGTCGTTACGGTGCTCGCATGGTCGATGCTCTGGGGTGCGCTCGGCAATGCGGTCTTTGCATTCGCCATCTACGGCCCGCCAGCGATCGAGATGCGCGGAGCCTATCTCGCGGGCGTACTGTATCTCGGCATTGTCGGATCGGTCGTGACATTCCCGCTGTATTTCGGGCTGATCCGCGAGATTGGCCCCGGCAAGGCGGCTTATAGCAGCATGTTCGTTCCCGTAGTTGCGATGGCGCTTTCGACTGTCTTTGAAAGTTACAGATGGTCAACATTGGCTGCGGCAGGCGCAATCCTTGCGATGATCGGCCTGCTGATCGCGATGCAGGCGCGCAAAGCTTAGGACTCGCGTTCGGTCAAGAGTCGCGTTAGTCTTTCCCGAAATCGAAGGGGAGAACATATGGAACAGCTTAGCGGACAGGACGCAAGTTTCGTTTACATGGAGACGCCGAACACGCCGATGCATATCGGTTCGGTCGCAATTTATGACCCTTCGACCGCGCCGGGCGGTTTTGTGCGTTTCAAGGATATCCTCCGCCACATCGAAGGCCGCCTCGATAAAGCCCGCAGCTTTCGTCAGAAATTGGTGCGCGTGCCGTTCGACCTAGACCATCCTTATTGGGTCGAGGATGCCAGTTTCGATCTTGAATATCATGTTCGCCACGTCGCCCTGCCCCAACCCGGTGACTGGCGGCAATTGTGCATTCAGGTTGCGCGGTTGCACGCACGCGGGATGGATATGACCAAGCCGTTGTGGGAATTCAATATCGTTGAAGGTCTCGACAATATTCCAGGGATTCCAAAAGGCAGCTTTGCCTTGGTATCGAAAGTCCATCATGCCGCCATCGACGGAATGTCGGGGGTCGAGCTGAGTGCATCGGTCCATGATCTTGAAGCCAAAGCCGTTTCCGAGGTGCCACCGTCGTCATGGAAACCCGAAGCAAATCCCAAGCTTGCCGAAATGCTGATGCGGACATGGTTTACCTCGGTGACCCAGCCACTTAAATTTGCCAAGACCGTGGCCAATACTGTTCCGGGTATCGCCCGTTTGGGCAAGGAAATCGCAGGCGGCGGGGTTTCGTTAAAGTCAGCCAAAATGGCACCGCAGTCGATATTCGGCGGCAAGGTCGGGCCGCACCGCGTGTGGGACGGCGTCATCTATCCGCTCGCCGAAATTCGCGCGATAAAGGAGCATATCGACGGCGCGACGGTCAACGATGTCGTTTTGACGATTATCGGCGGTGCGATGCGCGAATATCTGATCGGCCGCGATGCGCTACCCAAGCCCAGCCTGACCGCGATGGCACCGATTTCGGTTCGGGCAGAAGGTGAAAAGGAATCGCTTGGCAATCTGGTGTCAGCGATGACCGTGCAATTGGGCACACATATCGCAGATCCGGTCGAACGCCTGCATTATATCCATAAGGAAGTGAAGAATTCCAAGGCGATGACCAACGCCGTCGGAGCAAGGACATTGACCGATTACAGTCAGTTCATGCCCGCCGCGCTATCCGGACTTGCAGCGCGGCTTTATACGCGGCTGGGTGTCGCCAACATGCATTCGCCCGCCTTCAACTGCGTCGCTACCAATGTTCCGGGTCCGCGCGTGCCGCTCTATTTTGCCGGAGCAAAGCTGGTGCGAATGATGGGGACGGGGCCGGTATTTGACGGCATGGGGCTGATCAACACGATCTACAGTTATGGTCCAGAAATCGCGATTTCGTTCACCGCCGACCGCGCGATCATGCCCGATCCCGCAGTCTATGCGCAGGCGTTGCAGCGGTCGTTCGAGGCATTGCGCGATGCCGATTGGAATAAACCAGCGCCCAAAACCGAGGCTAAATCAAAGGCCCCGACAAAGCCTGCACCGACGGCGAAGCCAGCCGCAAACGCAAAAGCTGCGCCTGCAAAGAAAACACCGTCGAAAAAGGCTAAGCCAACGGCTGCAAAGCCGAAAAAATCAGGCTGAGTTCAATGCCCTGATGAGGGGTAGACCAGCGCGCGCGCACCGCTCCGCTCGAACGGTTTCCAGCCGTTTTCCGGCAATGCCAAACGGTCGGCAATCGCCCATAAAACCGCTGGGTTTGCACCAAGCCCGCAGTGGCTGCCGCGCACCTCGATATTGTCGGTGGTCTTTGATTTGGGTTCGCGGGAATTCTGCCAGGCGACGATGCCGTCGCTGCGCGAATAAATCGCAGTAGAAGGCACCGGCGGCACATCATGGCCTTCGGTTACCTGTTGCTTCATCTTGGGATCGTCGAGCTTTTGGCCCGTAACATATTGATAGGCTCGCCATGCGTTGGTCGATTTCGGTGTACCGGTAATCGGCGAACCCAGCGAAATGACCTGCCGGACAAGATCGGGACGTCGGCGTGACAGCATCCGCGCGAACGCACCGCCCAGCGACCAGCCGATCAGGCTCACCTTGCGACCGGTCTTGGCGTGAATTTCATCGAGCCGGGCAATCATCTTTTCGCCCTCTTGGCCGACGGCTTTATGCCCCAAATTGCGGCCCAGTTCCCAATGATAAGGGTCGTAGCCGAGTTTCTTCAGATATCGGTGCAGCGCCCGCATCGAAAATTCCGACGCCATGAAACCGGGCAACAACATTACCGGATGACCGTCACCTTTAGGTGCCTGCATCAACAACGGGGCCGCCCAAGGCAGCGAACCGGTTTCCATTAAAGCGCGTGGCAGCTCTGCCAGTGCAAGCAAAAGCGATGGAGCCTTGATAGCGCTAGGGCCATGATCTGCGGTGATCGATGCCAAAATTTGTCTCCCGAAAACATCTTTGATAAACGGTTTGCTACCGATTTAACAAGAAGGCTAAGCCAGTTGTTCCGTCAGGGTCAATCTGGTTTTTCGCATTCCGCTACGGAAATCGCAGCAAGCCCTTGTTTGTAATTATGATAAGTTGGCTGCCAACCTAGCTCTCTCTTCGCTTTTTGGTTGGAAACACGACGATTTTCGGCGTAAAAACCTCTTGCCATCTGTGAAAGCCCGGCCTGATCAACCGATTGCACCAGCGGCAATTCTGCCCCCAAAAGCGCGCAAGCATATTCGATCACGGCGTTCTGCGACGCGGGCAGATCGTCGGCGATATTGAATACGCCAGCAGGCGAGGCAAAAGATGTGCGGATTGCCGAAACAATATCATCGACATGCACCCTGCTGAAAATCTGGCCGGGAAGATCGATCCGGTGCGCTTTGCCTTGGCGCACCCGGTCGAGTGCCGACCGGCCGGGGCCGTAGATACCGGGGAGCCGGAAAATGCGGACATCGTCACGCAGTTTTTGCCATGCAAGGTCAGCCTCGCTGCGCGCCGAACGGCGACCGGTTCCGATGGCGGCGCTTTCATCGATCCATGCGCCCTGTGTATCGCCGTAAACCCCCGTAGAAGACAGATAACCCGTCCACCTGGCGCGACTGTGCCTGATGGCATCACCATAGCTTTCCAGCACCGGATCGCCGCCTTCTGTTATGGGCGGCACGCTGGACAGAATATGCGTCGCGTTGTCGAGCCCGGCGAGAACAGCGTTGCGGTCGTCAAAAGCGATTCCATCCCCGCCGCTCATCCGGCGCGTGCCGGTCACCTGCCAGCGATCGGCGCGCAGTGTGTCGGCCAGCCGCGACGCGGTGTAGCCCATTCCGAAAATCAACATATGACCAGACATCAGCGTTAGTTCGCTATCTTATCAGGCGCCGTCAAGCACAGCGGTTGCAAAGCCGCTCGC
>JANONL010000475.1:0-1738 GCA_031420815.1 Sphingomonadales bacterium
AGGCGGTGATCGAGCAAAGGCTCGCGCGCCTCCAGCCCGACCGCCATGCTGGTGCGGTCAACTTTGGTCAATATATCGCCGGGCAACCAGATTTTCATATCGGCATATTGCGCTTGGTCGAGCCCGCTTTGTGCAGGGGCCGCGAGCATCATCTGCTCCATGTATTCTTCGGCACGGTAGCCACCAAGCGTGCCGCGTGTCCGCTGAGAATAAAGCGTGCGGCGCTGCGCCGGATCGGTCAGGCTGACAGCGTCGGTGTACCCTTCCGCCCCGGTCCGGGCGAGCGACAGCAAAGTCGTTTTGGCGCGAAACGGCCTCGGTGCCCAATCGGCCTTCGGGTAAAGATTGCCAAGCCCGCCAAACAACGGCCCGCGCAAAGATTGCGGCAACAAATTGCGTACGCGTTCCTCTCCGTGATGGAACACATGCCGTCGATACCCCGCCATCGCTTCGTCGGCGCCGTCGCCCGACAATGCCACCGTCACCTGCTCGCGCGCCATTTCGCAGACACGGTAGGTGGGCAATGCCGAGGCGTCGGCAAAGGGCTCGTCAAAGTGAAAAGCCAGCGTATCCATCAGCGCATAATCGTCAGCCGCGACCTTGCGGCTACGGTGGTCGGTGGCAAAGCGTTTGGCGATCAGGTCAGCATATTCGGTTTCATCGAGTTCACCGACATCGAAGCCGATAGAGCAGGTTTTGACCGGCTGGCGCGAATGTTCGGCCATCAAGGCAACAACGCTGCTGCTATCGACACCGCCTGAGAGGAACGCGCCCAAAGGCACATCGGCAACCATCCGCGACGTGACGCCTTGGCGCATCAGCCGCAGCAATTCTTCCTCCAGTTCGGCCTGACTGCCCTTCACGCGTTTGCTGAAATCAATATCCCAATATTCGACCGGCTGTGGCAGCGAACGGCCCTGTTGCAAAAGCAGGCTATGGCCCGCAGGCAATTTCTTCACACCGCGAATGATGCAGGCATGGTCGGGGACGTAACCGAACGCCAGATAGTCATCGACCGCCGACAGATTGGCCTCTCGCCGCAACGCAGGATGCGCGGTCAGCGCCTTAAGCTCGGAACCGAAGATGACGCTGCCATCGGCAATTGCTGCGTAAAAAAGCGGCTTTACCCCAAGCCTGTCGCGCGCCAGAAACAGCTGCCGAGTCCGGGCGTCGTAGATCGCAAAGACGAACATACCGTGGAAATGCGACACGCAATCCGGCCCCCAATGTCGCCAGCCATGCAATATGACCTCGCTATCGCTATTGGTGCGGAACACATAGCCCGCCGCCTCCAGTTCCTTGCGCAGCTCGAGAAAATTATAGATTTCGCCATTGAAGCTGAGCGTCAGCGCCTCGTCTTCGGAGTGCATCGGCTGCGCACCACCACCAAGATCAATGATCGACAGGCGCCTATGGCCAAGCCCGACACCGGCCGCGGTCCACACGCCGGAGCCATCCGGCCCGCGGTGCGCAATCGCATCGGTCATCCGCTTCACCCGGTCAGGGTCAACCGGCTTGGCCGTCTCCAAGTGAAAAATACCCGCAATGCCGCACATTATTGATTTCTTGCTCCGCAAGAAGACGGCACCGGCCCACTCCCCCACCCGGCCACCCAACGAGCGTAACCTGAATTGGGTGGCCGGGTGGGGTAGTGGGCCGGTGCCGTCTTCTTGCGGAGCAAGAAATCAATAATGTGCGGCATTGCGGGTATTTTTCACTTGGAGACGGCCAAGCCGGT
>JANONL010000476.1:0-4138 GCA_031420815.1 Sphingomonadales bacterium
GGGACAATTTCGATGAGTTCATCAATGGTGATGAGCGGATTGTCGATATAGGCAAGACATGCCGCGATGACCTCACCCAGATTGTGCGGCGGAATATTGGTTGCCATACCGACGGCAATACCGCCTGCGCCATTGACCAGAATGTTTGGAAAGCGGGCAGGGAGCACCTGTGGCTCTTCGCGGCTGCCATCATAGTTAGGTTGAAAATTGACGGTATCCTTGTCGAGATCATCGAGTAGCGCATTGGCGACCTTTTTCAGCCGCGCCTCGGTATAGCGCATCGACGCTGGCGGATCGGGATCCATCGAACCGAAATTACCCTGACCGTCGATCAGCGGCACGCGCATCGACCAGTCTTGCGTCATCCGCGCCAGTGCATCGTAAATCGCGCTGTCGCCGTGCGGGTGATAATTGCCCATGACGTCACCGACGATCTTTGCCGATTTTCGGTACGGACGCCCGGCGACAAAGCCGCCTTCCTGGCTGGCGAACAAGATGCGGCGGTGAACGGGTTTCAGTCCGTCACGGACATCGGGAAGCGCGCGCGCGACGATGACCGACATGGCGTAATCGAGATAACTCGACTTCATTTCATCGACGATATCGACCGGCGAAATATCTGATGGGTCAACCGTGACTGTATCGTCGCTCACGCCGCAAAAATCCTTATGTTTTTAGATTGCGCAGACGCTAGACGACATAGGGTGAAATGGCCACCCACAGGGGTGTTAAAATGCCGTTTTTCGACAAGTTATCCACAGATTCAGATTGTCCGAATGGTCACGGCGCGATCATCTGCCCGTCATAGGCAATCAACTGGCCAGATTGCTCGGGTTTCAGCGCCTCAAGCGTAGTTAAAAGCTGCTCGGCTGCTTTGTCAGGGGCAAAGCGTTCCGTGGCCGGATTGCCCTTGAATGGCGCGCTAAGCGCAGTTTCGACGGTGCCGGGATGAAGCCCGACGACAATAGATTGCGGGTTCTTGCGTTGCCACTCGATGGCAAGATTTCGGATGAGCATATTCAGCGCTGCCTTTGACGCGCGGTAACTATGCCATCCGCCAAGCTTGTTGTCCGAAATGCTACCGACGCGCGCCGAAAGCGCGGCAAAGCAGGTGCGCCGGTCGCGCGGCATTAACGGCAGGAAATGCTTGGCAATCAGCGCAGGGCCAACGGCGTTCACCTTGAAATTTTCTATCATCCAGTCGGCGTCGATCTCGTTCAGGCTCTTTTCCGGCCCCTTGCCATCCCGGTGCAGCAATCCGGAGGCGACGATTATCAGGTCAGGCGAACAGCCAGCAGCTTTCAGATGGTTCGCCACATCGGCAATGGTGCTTTCATCGGTTAGATCGATCTGCGGGTGACCTTGACGCGTCAGCCGGTGGACATCGACGCCCGGCTTACGCTCTAAAGCATCCGCAAGCGCGCTACCGAGCCCGCCGCTGCTTCCAATGATGATTGCTGTCGGCACAATGTTGACCTCGAATGTGTTCGTTTCCTGGCTATAGCGTCGTTCAACCACAATTCATCCGAAAACGCTTAGTCGATTGCGCTATCCTCAAGGACTGCTTATAAATTACTGCAATAAGTGGTCCGTCCCAAACTTGTCTTCGGAGAGAAAAATGAAGTTGGTTTCCAAATTTGCCATTGCCCTTTCGGCTGCCGCCTTGACGGCTGCACCCGCAGTTTACGCTCAAGAAAAGCCGAAAAAAGAGAAGAAAGGCAAGGAGACCGCTCCTGCCGCGCCGAAGCGGAATTACTCCAAGGAATTCATTAAAGAATATTCCGCCGCCTCCGACACTCTAAACAAGAAAAAGGATGCGGCCACCGCGAAGACGATGTTCCCGGCCGTGGTGACATCGATCCAGAATGATGATGATCGTTATGAAGCCGGGATTTTGGCGATTAACATTGGCGCGCAATTGAAAGATTTAGCCTTCCAGGAGCAGGGCATCGACCTGCTGCTGGCATCGGCGACCACACCTGCCAACTTGAAAACCGAATATGGGTTCCGTAAAGGCGCTATTGCCTACGATAAGAAGGACTTTGTTTCGGCTGAGAAATATATGGTGAACGCCTACACCGCAGGTCACCGCGCTAACAACATCGAATTCCTGATTTCCAATGCGCAGTCGCAACAGAACAAAAATGCTGAAGCGATGACATGGCTGACCAAAGCCATTGAGGCAAGTAAAGCAGCGGGCAAGCCCGAAAAGGCATATCTGATCAGGGCCGCCAATCTGGCTGCCAAGGCCAAAGACTTTAGCGGTGCCGCCAATTGGTACAAAGAGCTTTTGAAGGCCGAGAACAACCCCGATTACTGGCATGACGCGCTGGTATTTTTTGATCGCTCGGTAACGCTTAATCCGGAAGAAACGCTCGATTTGATGCGGTTGATGCGTGTGACCAACGGCCTGCGTTTTCAACAGGAATATGCGCAGTATCTCGATAGCTTGAGCTACATCGGCGTACGGTATCCCGCAGAAGCCGTTTCGGTGCTGGATGAGGGTTTTGGCAAAGGCGTCATTTCCAAAAGCAACATAACCTTTGGCGAGCGTTATTCTGAGGCAAAGGCGCGGTTGGCTGAGGATACGGCAACTTTGGCCGGCACGATAACACCGGCAAAAGCGCCCAATGCCAAGGCCATGCTGGCATCGCTGACAGCTGACTCGTTCTTTTCGCATAAAAACTATCAGACCGCGAAAGAACTGTACGAGACCGCGCTCAGCAAAGGCACTGTGCTCGACAAGGAAGGCAAGGATCAAACCGACCGGACGCGTTTCCGGTTGGCAATGTCCAAGGCAATGCTCGGCGATTATACAGGCGCGAAATCCGATTTCGCTATGATAACCGGAAGCAATCGCAAGGCTATAGCCGGATATTGGACGATGTTTATCGATCAAAAAGGTGCAATTGCTGCGGCCCAGCCTGCTGCTATCTAATTACGTAACGTCGGTATAAAAAAGAGATCGGGAAACCGATCTCTTTTTTTGTCCCTAATCTACCGATATTGGTACACCAGGTTCGTCTTTGGCAGTCCTGATTGTGAGCGATGTTTTGACGCTGCTGACATTTGGAGCCGACGTCAGTTGTGACGTGAGAAATTCCTGAAACGACTGAAGATCGCGAGCTACAATCTTCAAAATAAAGTCAATTTCTCCGTTGAGCATATGGCACTCTCGGACATGGGGCAGCGCACGAACATGACGCTCGAATGCGCGCAGGTCATCTTCGGCTTGGCTTTTCAGACTGACCATCGCGAAAACAGTGATCGTATAGCCCAGAGAAGAAGCGTCTATATCTGCATGATAGGATTTTATTGTTCCCGATTGCTCGAGGGCCCGCATCCGACGCAGGCACGGCGGAGCTGTTAAACCGACTTTCGTCGCGAGTTCGACATTTGTGATCCGCCCATCAGCCTGCAATTCCGAAAGAAGCTTCATATCTATCGCGTCAAGGTTCAGATTCGCCATCTTCTTGATATATCCATTTCCAAAGGTGTGCTGCTTTATAATATTATTATATCGGAATGCAATTGTCCCATAGTGTGACGCGCCAATTTTGCACCTTCCGTGCGCCTGCTGTTCGGTTTATCGACAGTATTAACGCGGGTCATTTTACAACCGGGACACCATATTTTGCGCTTTGATGATCGCCTCGAGACTGCTTTGCGTCAGGCGCATGATGGAAGCAGCGGAATTGAAGCGAAGTGGCAGCAGCTCATTGATTTGCTTGCGCAAAATCCAAAGAAATTTGCGATCGAAAGTGTTGCTGTTGGACTCGTAGAAGCGCGCTTGCTGATGCCGAGTATCACCCTTGAAACGCGGTTAGCGTGCATCACGGCTTTGGCTGGCCGAATTCAATCGGCGCCGCTGGTTCAATTGCTCGCCGGCGACGTGCCACCTGTTGCCGCTGCCGCGATATCAGGCGCGCGCCTTACTGACCTCGAATGGGCAGAAATTGTCCCCCATTTGCCTGTTCGCGCGCGCGGATTTTTACGCAACCGTCAAGACATCGGCCCGGAAACCCGACGGGCATTGACCGTCTGGTCGTCCGCCGATTTCATTTTGCCGGTTCCGGATAGCGTTGCCAGTACGGACGTGGCGCAACCGGCCAGCACGGTCGAAAACACGCAAATCCGG
>JANONL010000477.1:0-1935 GCA_031420815.1 Sphingomonadales bacterium
GAACGCCGCGGTCGCCGCTGTATCGTACAGGCAGATTTTGCCGCCTGGATTGACCCACCACCACGGCTCGCCAATCTGGAAATGCACCGGCAGCCCGGCCTCTTTCAGGATGAACACAAACGCCCGCGCGACCGCTCGCAAATAGCCCATCGCGCCGGAATGCGCGGGCGACAGCAAGGTCGAAGGCGGCACCCACCCGGTCAGCGCAGGGTCGCCATTTTCGGTGCGCTGCTTCCAATCGTTCCAGCTATGCGCACCGAACAGTTCGTAAGAGAGCGAGAAAATCAGGTCAAAGCCCAGCGCATTTGCCTTCGCCGAAAAATCGGCGTGCCATGCGCGACACGGTGCATTCAGAGCACCGCCGGTCAGGCTGACATAATGCCCGCCGCCGACCGCTTCGAGCCGGAAATAATGGCTCATCCCGACATAATGGTTGATGTGCCCGCGATATCCCAGCGCATGGATCTGCCGCAGCAAACGCTCGGGCGTCTGGTTATAGCCATCGTCATAGCCGGTCGCCATTTTCAGGCTATGCTCGGGCAGCATGACATCGCCGGTGTCGAGCATCACCCCCGCGCCGTCGCAGCGGATTTGCGAGAGTTCGACCCATCCCTCCGCCGGTGCCGCCAGATTGCCCGCTTGGCCCGTATAGCCCGGCGGCACCAGCGAGATGAACATCCGGTCGATATCGCCCGCAAACACTGGATCGGCCTCACCCGGAAGCAAAAATCCGCCGTCGAGTTCGCTGAATTTCATCACGATCTGCGCGTCCTCGGGCGTACCGGTCGCGTAGTTCCACAACCGCACATACCAGCTCTTCGCCTGCCCGCCCGCATTGCGCCCGCTGATGGTGAGCGTCGGGCCGTTGATCGCATCGAGCGGCATGATGCCCTGCGATTTCCAGCGGAAACTGACGGTCAATCGCCGGTAATCGCGGTTGGTTTCATAGGCGAGCAGCGGGTGGTCCCACGCATCCTCGCTGTCCCAGATCAGTCCCGCCAGATCGTCGCTCTGATAAAACACCGCGTCCGCCCGCAGCGATTCCGCACCGGTCGTCACCACCGACGCCATCATCGGGCGCGGGAAATTGACCGTCCAGAAACGCGGATCGAAGCGCATGACGGGGGTGGATTTTTGCTGGCGACGTTGGTCGCATAGCCAATAGGGCATGGGTTTTCCTTTCTAATCCTCCCCATTCCGGGGAGGGGGACCGCGCGAAGCGTGGTGGAGGGGCCCCGAAGTCGGGCGCTGTGCATGCTTTCGGGCCCCTCCGTCAGCCGCTACGCGACTGCCACCTCCCCGTTCCGGGGAGGATTTTAGTCCCGCGCCAAAGCCGCCCGCACCGCCCTTGCCACGTGGCGTGAGGAGCGTTGCAGCGCTTCGGGCGCGCTGCCGCGTCCGTTGTCCGAGACATTGATGGTCAGCCGGATATTCGCAGACCCGCCGCCACTGCCGCCGGCCTCGATCCGTCCGCTGCTGGTCGGCACGAAAAGTTCAGGCCCGCGTTCGCCGACGCGGTAGGCACGGCCCGGCGAGACCGGCCCGCCAGTTGCCCGCCCCGGTTCTCCGCCCAAGCTGCCAAAGATCGACCCGAGCGATGACAGCAAACCGCCACCGCCTTCACCGCCGCCCGAAAACAGGCTGTTCAACCCGCTGCGCAGCGAAGCCGCCGCGATTTCGGACAGCACCGACAACGCCACTTTGCGCAAATCCTCAAAGCCGAATTTGCCGCGCTGGATGGCACCGGCAAGGCTGTTTTCAAGCGCACGCCCGGCGCGGTCCAGCCCGCTGGCAAATGGCCCGTCCAGCTCGGCGCGCATCGTCGCGACGTCGGTTGCAAAGCCATGCGTGTCGGCGCGCACCGACACGATCAGCCGTTCGATTTCTTCATCCATCATTCACCTCCCCTGAGAGTTTTTTGGCGGTGGGGGCATC
>JANONL010000478.1:0-1842 GCA_031420815.1 Sphingomonadales bacterium
TGTCCATCGCGCTGGAAATTCATCACCGGGCATTTCGGCGCATTGATTGGCAGTTGATGGAAATTGGTCGAACCAAGACGCTTTAGCTGCGTGTCGAGATACGAGAACAGGCGGCCTTGCAGCAGCGGATCGTTCGAGAAATCGACGCCGGGGACGATATTGCCCGGGCAAAACGCGACCTGTTCGGTTTCGGCGAAGAAATTGTCCGGATTGCGGTCCAGCACCATCCGCCCGATGATGCGCACGGGGACGTCTTCTTCGGGAATGATCTTTGTCGGGTCGAGCACGTCATAAGGTTGTGCTTCGGCAAATTTGCGGTCGAACGCCTGAATGCCCAATTCCCATTCGGGAAACGCGCCGGTATCGATTGCTTCGAACAAGTCGCGGCGGTGATAATCATTGTCGGCCGCTTGCAACTTTAGCGCCTCGTCCCAGAGGGTCGATTGCAACCCGAGCTTTGGTTTCCAGTGGAATTTCACGAAGGTCGATTTGCCAGCCGCGTTGACCAGCTGGAACGTGTGGACGCCGAAGCCTTCGATCATGCGCAGCGAGCGCGGGATCGTCCGGTCGGACATCGCCCACATCAGCATATGCGTGGTTTCGGGCATCAACGACGCCCAGTCCCAGAACGTGTCATGCGCGCTGCCAGCCTGCGGATAGCCGCTGTTCGCCTCCATTTTGACCGCATGGGCAAGATCGGGAAACTTCATTGCATCCTGGATGAAGAATACCGGGATGTTGTTGCCGACGAGATCCCAATTGCCCTCGCTGGTGTAGAATTTGACCGCAAAGCCGCGCACGTCACGCGGGGTATCGACCGATCCGGCACCGCCCGCGACCGTCGAAAAGCGCGTGAACAGCGGCGTCTTCGTGCCTTTGACGAACAACGCGGCCTTGCTCAAATCCGAAATATCGTCGGTTGCCTCGAAATAGCCGTGCGCCGCCGAACCGCGCGCGTGGACTATGCGCTCGGGGATCCGTTCATGGTCGAAATGGAAAATCTTTTCGCGCAGCACAAAGTCTTCGAGCAGCGTCGGGCCGCGCGCGCCTGATTTCAGGCTGTTCTGGTTGTCGGAAACACGGATGCCCTGATTGGTGGTCAGATGCGCTTGGCCGTCGGTGTGCGGGCCTTTTTCCGGCACTGTCTGGTGCGTTTCCCCGCCTGCGCCGAGTTTGGTTTCAAAGGGTTCCGCTTTCGCCATCGTCTATCTCCGATATCTTATCCCGGAAGGAGCCCGGGCGTCTGGATAGGAAACCGCGCCAACCCAAAAAGGTTGCGCCAAAACTTTCGACAAACGCGCGAAATTATCTTGCGGGCGATGGGCAGAATATATTGGCACCGCGCGCGCCAGGCTCTACGCTCCTACCCAACAAGTTCTGGGGTCGAAGGAATGTTTTTATGCGTTACGCACTTTTGCTCGGAGTATCTTTGGCGGTGATGTCTCCCTCTATTGCCGCCGCCGATGACGCGGCTGTTTCCGCCACCGACAGCTACACGGTGCTGAAATACCCAGAGACCAGGAAGGTCAGCGTTGTCGACGAACAATTCGGGCTTAAAGTTGCCGATCCCTATCGCTGGCTGGAGGATGATGTCCGCGTCAACCCCGAGGTCGCGGCCTGGGTGAAGGCGGAGAATGCGGTGACCGACGCTTATCTGGATACGCTACCGGGCAAGGACGTGCTCGCCGCGCGGATGAAGAAGCTGTTCGATTATGAGCGGTTCGGCTTGCCTGAAAAAGCCGGTGGCCATTATTTCTTCACCAAGAATGACGGGCTGCAGAACCAGTCGGTGCTCTATGTGCGCAAGGGCCTGAAGGGCAAAGACCGTGTGCTGATCGATCC
>JANONL010000479.1:0-2771 GCA_031420815.1 Sphingomonadales bacterium
GCGCGGTTGATTGCCAAGGCGCTGAATTGCATCGGTCCGGACGGGCATGGCGGACCAACGATTGACCCGTGCGGTGTTTGCGAACCATGCGTGGCGATCGCCGAGGGCCGGCATATCGACGTCATCGAAATGGATGCTGCCAGCCATACCGGCGTTGACGATGTGCGCGAGATTATCGAAGCGGTGCGCTATTCGGCGGTTTCGGCGCGTTACAAGATCTACATCATCGATGAAGTTCACATGCTGTCCAAAAACGCGTTCAATGCGTTGCTGAAGACGCTGGAAGAGCCGCCGGGGCATGTGAAATTCCTGTTCGCGACGACCGAGGTCAACAAGGTGCCGATTACCGTATTGTCGCGGTGCCAGCGTTTCGATCTCAAACGCATTCCGACCGAATTGCTCGCCAGCCATTTTGCGGAGATCGCGGTTAAAGAGGCGGTCAATGCGGAACCCGAAGCACTGACTTTGGTGGCGCAAGCCGCCGAAGGCTCGGTGCGCGATGGTCTCTCTATCCTCGATCAGGCGATTGCCCATGCCGATATGGAGGGTGACGATAAAGTCACCGCAGCGCAGGTTCGCGATATGCTCGGGCTGTCTGACAGGGGGGCAGTGCGGCGGCTGTTTGGATTGATTTTGTCGGGTGATGCGCAAACAATGCTGGCCGAGGCCAAGGGACAATATGTTCTGGGCGTTGAACCGCTGGCGATGATGTCCGGGCTGTTGGCCGAGGTCCACCGGTTGACGCTCGCGAAAATCGGTGCGCCGCGCGACGGTGCGCTCGATACAGAGGCGGCGGCAATGATCGAAGAACATGCTGACAGGCTGTCCTTCCCGACACTCCATCGGTTGTGGCAATTGCTCCTGAAAGGCCATGAAGAAGTGTCGCGCGCCGCAATGCCGCTCGATGCAGCCGATATGGCGCTGCTCCGCGTGATCCATGCGGCAACGCTGCCCGATCCCGGTGAACTCGCGAAGATGATCGGGCAGGGTGGTTTTGTAATCAACGCGCCGCCTGCGTCTGGCACCCCTCCGGTCGAGCCTGTTGCGCCGACCGTGCAGACATTGATGCCAGCCGATTTTCCAGCCATGCTCGACCGCCTATCGCATGAAGGCTTCGTCAGCTTGGAGATGACGCTGCGCGATGTGTTGCGTGTCGTTGAATACGCGCCGCCGATGTTGGCCTATCAACTATCAGGACCAGTCGCACCGGGCTTTGTGGGGGAATTGCGCGATGCGCTTGCCAAGGTTACCGCGACCCGTTGGGAGCTTGAGGAACGCGACGGCGCGGCACAGCCGACGCTGTTGGAGGTAGAAAACGCGGCAGCCGATGCCGACCGGCGTTCGATTATGGAATCGCCGTTGGTGAAGGCGGCGTTTGCGGCATTCCCGGAAGCAGAGCTGCTCGACAGCGATGACAATGAACACGATAAATGGAGCAAACGTGCATGAAAAGCATGGAAGACATGATCAAGGCTGCGCAAGAAGCCGCCCAGAATATCCAGATACAGATGGAGCAGGCGCAGGCGACGCTGGATACTATCGAGGTTGAGGGCGTTTCAGGCGGCGGTTTGGTCAAGGTTCGTGCTACTGCAAAGGGACGGATCATCGCGGTTGCCATCGACGACAGCCTGATCGTGCCTGCTGACAAGCAAATGCTCGAAGACCTGATTACGGCTGCGTTCAACGATGCCCGCGACAAGGCCGATGCGGCGAGCAATGCCGAAATGAGCAAGATGTCGAGCGGTTTGCCGCTGCCGGCGGGGTTCAAACTGCCGTTCTAACCCCTGTTTTCCCCAACTAATCTCTCCTTTTCATCGCTTTTGCATTGAAAGCGGCGTAATCACGCACATATTGTGCAGGTTAAGTTAAGGCCGGTTGCCGCAACAGGGACCGCCATTTGGAGTATCTATGGAACTGAACCTTCCTTTATTGCCGCTGCGCGATATCGTTGTTTTCCCCGGAATGATTGTGCCTCTGTTTGTCGGCCGAGATAAATCGGTTGTTGCGCTCGAAAAAGCGATGTCGTCCGACAAGGAGATTTTTCTTGTCGCGCAACTGGACCCGGCAGAGGACGATCCCGATATGGACGACCTTTATAACATCGGCGTGACCGCAACGATCATGCAGTTGTTGAAGCTGCCCGATGGCACCGTACGCGTGCTTGTCGAGGGCAAGCAGCGCGCTGAGCTCGCTGAGCTGGTCGAGCACGGCAGCGAATATGTCGAGGCGCGGGTGACTTTGGTCGAGGAACAGGTCGCCGAAGGTCCAGAGGCTACGGCGTTGATGCGGTCGGTGACCGAGCAGTTCGAAAATTATTCCAAGCTCAACAAGAAAATGCCGTCCGAAACCGCAGTGCAGTTTAGCGAAATCGAAACTCCTGCGGCGCTGGCCGATGCGGTTGCGGCTAATATTCAGTTGAAGGTGTCAGACAAGCAATCGTTGCTGGTCGAGGCCAACCCGCTGCGTCGTTTGGAAATGGCGTTTGCCTTTATGGAAGGCGAGCTTGGTGTGTTGCAGGTCGAAAAGAAAATCCGTGGCCGGGTGAAACGGCAAATGGAAAAGACCCAGCGCGAATATTATCTGAACGAACAGATGAAGGCGATCCAGCGTGAGCTAGGCAATGACGACGGCGAGAGCGGTGACGAGATTGCCGAGTTGCAAACCAAGATCGACACCATCAAGCTGTCCAAAGAAGCCAAGGCCAAAGCCAACGCCGAACTGAAAAAGCTGCGCGGGATGGCGCCGATGTCGGCAGAAGCGACGGTTGTGCG
>JANONL010000480.1:0-6802 GCA_031420815.1 Sphingomonadales bacterium
ACTCAGTCCATTCGGCAAACCCAATGGATAGATCTTGTGACGGCAGAACAGGATAGTTTCGGCGAGCCCGGCGCCGCCCAAAAACATCCCCAGGACCGGCCTCGCGCCTTCGCTACCGTCACTGAGCGCAATGAGTTCGCGCACTACGATATGTTCCGACAGGTCGCCCTTCGCCACCTCGAGTATGCGTTCAAGGGCCTCCAACGCGCTGCCCTCAGCACCTAAATCCAACGCAATGAGGTTTGTCTTGCCATTGGGCAAGACCGCAACCGGCGGTGGCACACCGTCGAAATGTCCGCCATGATACAGTTCGGTCAACGCAGACTGTACCGTCCCGTCGCCGCCGTTTATCACCAACACCTTTGGCTTAACCCGGGCAATCATTTCCAGCGCTTTGGCAATCTGCCCCATTTCTTCGACTTCATAATGGAATATGTCGGGGTTGCGGGCGCAATATGATCGAACCGCCGGCAACAGTGACCTGTTGCCGGTTGAATTGGGGTTCGAAAGGAGTGCCACTAATGCCAAATGCTATCCATCACATATATTTCAGGTTGATAGTGATTTTTGTCACGCCGGTCCCTGCGTAAAACGACACCTTACGGACCGAAGGCTTGCCCAGGTTGAAAATGCTGATGCTGGGGTTGTTTGAAAACCCGCCACCGTCTTTGGAAATATCGGTTTTACCATTGCCGTTCACGTCATGCCGCACAGCAATGCCATAATTGCCAGCGGCCGGAATCGGCACGCAAAACGTCATCGCGCCGGCGCTCGCCCGGCTTTCAATCCGGTGCAGCCACTGGCTTTTTGCCAACCATGCGTTGCCGGTCGCCGGGTAGGACTGAACCCGAACACTGCCCGCCGCCTGCTTAACGCCGCGCACACTTACCAACACCGCAGGCCCGTCACCCGCATTACAGCGCGCCATATTGTTGCTGATCGCCGTACCCGCAACAGCAACGCCCGAAAAGAGCGCCAATCCGGCAGCAGCCGCAAACACAATAACCTTACTCATCATAAAACTCCCGGGATTACATATCCGGCGCATCCCGTATTAGGAACGCCATCGATATTGCCCCTGAACCTAGAAGCGTCTATCGATGCAATTTGCGGCCAAATTACGGTGACAGGGCGACGACAAGTTGAAATTTATTACTGCCACCGACCGCTACATCTTCCGGCTTGTGATGGTGCCATTGTTGGCAACGCTGGCGATTGCCGCGTCGTTGCTCTTGCTTGAGAAAATGCTCAACCTGTTCGACTTTGTCGCGGCAGAAGGCGGACCAGTAAGCGTGGTGTGGCGCATGCTGGCCAACCTGATCCCCGAATATCTCTCGCTGGGCATTCCAATCGGGCTGTTATTGGGAATATTGCTGGCGTTTCGCCGTCTTGCGACCTCATCGGAACTCGACATATTCCGCGCTGTCGGCATGAGTTATTTCCGCCTGCTCCGCGTGCCGTTCATGTTCGCCATTGGCCTTGCCATCGTCAACTTCGCTATCGTCGGGTTCATCCAGCCGAGTGCACGCTATCTATACGAAGAGCTTCGGTTTGAGCTTCGGTCGGGTGCGTTCGGAGCCAAGGTAAAGGTTGGCGAATTCAACAATGTAGGCAAAAATCTGACGATGCGGATCGAGGAAAGCCGCAACAAGGGCAACGCGTTATCGGGGCTGTTCGTGTTTGCCGAGAGCAAAGGCGGGCAGTCGATTGCCGTCACCGCCGAGCGCGGGCAATTTTTGCGCACCGATGATCCCGACACGATATTGCTACGGCTTACCAAAGGCACGTTGGTGCACGACGCGCCCAACTACAAAACACCGCGCGTGCTGAGCTTTACCAGCCATGACGTGCCTATCCCGTTGCCGCAGATCGAAAATTTCCGCGCGCGCGGCGGTAAAGACCGCGAGTATTCGATCACCGACCTGCTGCGGATTGGCGGCGATGCAAAAGCCGCGCAGCAAGCTCGCAATATGGCACGGGCCAATTTCCATTTCCGGATGGTCGAGGTCGCGATGATGCTGTTGCTGCCGTTTTTGGCGATTGCGCTGGCGATTCCGCCCAAAAGATCGACATCGGCGCTGGGCGTATTTCTGTCGATCGTGATGGTGGTGACCTATCACAAGATCAACGAATATGCCGAAGGGGTTGGTGGTATGGGGGTCATCGATCCGGTCATCGCTTTGTGGGTGCCGTTTCTGTTTTTCGCCGTGATGATCCTGTGGATGTACCATGTGATCGCGCATGTGCCCGGCGGGCAGCCGATCGGTGCGCTCGAAATTTTCGGGGCGAAAGCAGGAAAATCGCTCCGCAAGCTGTTCAGCTTTGGTCGCAAATCGCGGCTGGCGAAACTCGGCATGGCAGAAGCGGAGGCGTAGACGGTGCATTTCTTTCCCTCCAGAAACATTACAAAATACATGGCGCGCTTGTTCGTGATCCGCAGCCTTGCCGTCCTCGCGATGCTAGTGCTGATTTTGCAAACGCTCGACCTGTTGGGCGAAAGCGGCAACATTCTGTCGGTGCCGGGCAATGACCAGGGTGATGTGCTCCGCTATGTCGGGATGCGTACGCCGCAACTCATTGCGCGTTTTCTCCCGTTCTCTGTCTTGCTCGGTACGCTGATTACCTTTGCTGCGCTGAGCCAGAACAGCGAGGTAGTAGCCATGAAGGCGGCGGGCTTGTCGGCGCACCAGATATTGGCCCCGATGTTCGTTGCCAGCCTTGCGGTTGCAATATTTTCGTTTGCATTCAACGATCTTGTGGTCGCGCCTTCGACTGCCAAGCTTAAGATATGGCAAGATGTCGAATACGGCCCGGTGCCGCCCGATACCGGCATCAAAACCAATGTATGGGTGCGCGAAGGACAGGATCTGATAAACGCGGGGACCGTCACCGGCATAGGCGATGCGACCAAATTGGGCGATGTCAGCATCTATTTGCGCGTCAATGGCGGGTTGCAGCAGGTGGTCAGGGCTAAAGCAGCGACATATGCGGGCGGTGCCTGGGAATTGACCGACGCGACCAGCTTCGATGTCGCGTCGACCGAAGAAAAACGGTTCGATAAATTGAGCGTCGGCAACGGCATTACCCCTGACCGGTTCAACTATGTCAAGGTCGACGGGGACAGTTTTGCCTTCGTTCCGTTAATGAACGCGATTGGCGATTTGAAGGCTGCGGGCAGGCGCACCGACAATCTGGAAGCGTCGTTGTGGCACAAATTATCCGGGCCATTGTCGACCTTGCTGATGCCTTTGCTGGCTGCGGTCGCGGCCTTTGGGCTGGCGCGGTCGGGCGCGTTGTTCCTGCGTGCGGTCATCGGCATGGCGCTCGGTTTCGCCTATTTCGTTGCCGATAATTTCGCGCTGGCGATGGGCAATCTCGGCGCTTATCCGCCGTGGATAGCGGCATGGGGGCCGTTCCTGTTATTCCTGTTAATCGGCGAAACGGTGCTGGTCCGCACCGAAGAATGAGCGGGCCTGTGGAATGAGCGGACCTATTGAAGATGCGCTGGTTCCGCCAATATTAGCCGAGCCCGGGCCTGCGGTCAGCACGTCCGAGGTTGCCAAGGGCGCGGGGTTAGCCGCACTTTCTCGTCTTGGCGCGCTCATCGAAGTCATCGCGCAACCAGCTTATACTTGGATGTTCGGACTGACGGGCTACGGCGTGTATGTCGTGCTGTGGGCGGCAATCAACATATTGGCGACCATTTTCGATCTGGCGATGGGGCAAGCGTTGCAGCGGATTGTACCGTCGGAAAATGACCACGTCCGTCAGCACGGCGCGGTGCGGTTCGCTCTGCTGACCGGTACCGGACTGGGCTGCGTCGCAGCGTTGGTGATCAGCCTTTTGGCGCCGTGGCTGGCAAGCTTTGTCGCGACGGCGCCTGACGAAACCGCAGAATTGCCGCAGGCGATAGCGCTGTTTGCGTGGAGCCTGCCATTGTGGATATTTGTCGAGATTGCGACCGCAGCAGCACGGGCAAAGCGCGCATTTGGTCCCGAAATACGCCTTCGCATTTTCTGGGAGCAGGTGATGCGGTTGATCTTCGCCGCCGGTTTCTTCGTCGCCGGTTTTGGCCTCACCGGTTTGCTTTTGGGGCATATGCTCTCGCTGGCGATGACCGCGATACTATCAGGCCAGCTTTTGGCGCGTTATTATGACGCACGGTTGTTGTTGAGCGCCCCGATGCCGCAGGTCACCCGCGCGGCGGTGTTGGCAAGCGGGGCGGCGATGATGCCGCCGGCAATTGCGCGCCGTGCCTATAACGACCTACCACCGATTTTGCTCAACCTGATGATCCCCGGCGCGGCCGGAGCTGCGGCCGCCGCGTTGTTCGGCATCGCGCGCAAGATCGCATCGATTCCGCTGATCGTGCGGCAGTCGTTCCTGTATGTGCTGTCACCGCTGGCATCGGCGCAGGCGGCGGTTGATCGCACTGCAATGTTGCCGATGTACCGGTTCTCGACGCATATGTCGTTGCTGCTGACGGTGCCGCTGGCCGGGCTGATGATCCTCATCGCATCCGACCTGCTCAGCGCCTTTGCGCCCGGATCGGCGGCGGCGTTGCCGGTGCTGGTGATTTTATTGGCGGCTCGGGCCGGTGAAGCGGTGATCGGTCCCGCAACGCCGATTGTCGAGATGGTCGGCCACCGCGCGCTGCCCTTGCTCAACAGCGTCATCGGTCTGGCGTTATGGCTGGGCCTCGCGCTATGGCTGGTGCCGGCGCAAGGCGCATTGGGGATGGCGATTTCGGTGTCGGTTGCGGTAGTCGTAACCGCGTGGGCGGCGGTGGTCGAACTCAAGGTCAGTGACCGCCTGACGCCGTTCGGCACCGGTTTTTGGCGCGCGGTGGCTGCTGGGGCTATAACGGTGGTCGTGCTCTGGATGGCGGGCGAAGCCCTTGCTCCATTGGGCGCGACGGTGCGCGCGGTCGGTCTTTTTGCGCTGTTCTGGCCACTGCTTTGGTTGGGTTTGCGTTTTGGTCTGGCTGGCGACGACAAGGCTGCACTCGGTAAGTTTGGCCGCAGTCTTCATCTGTAAAATATTGACAGCATGACAGCATGTGGTGAGGAAAGGGCGCATGACCGAAATCGCTATCCGTCCCGTCACCAGCAAGGCCGACAAAAAGGCATTTGTCGAGTTGCCTTACCGCCTTTACGCGAATGACCCCAACTGGGTGCCGCCGCTCAAGCAAGATGTCTATTCGCTCATCACCCCGGGCAAAAATCCGTGGTTCGGACACGGCGAGGCGCAATTGTTTCTGGCTGAACGAGGCGGTCGTGTCATAGGCCGGATTTCGGCGCATATCGACCACTTGGCGCTTGCCCAACCGGTCGAACAAGGCATGGGCCCAGGAGTCGGCAATTGGGGCTTGTTCGAGGCCGAGGATGCAGGCGTCGCTGCCGCGTTGCTTGCCACCGCCGAGACGTGGTTGCGCGAAAAGGGCATGGTCCGCACGCTTGGACCGCTCAGCCTGTCGATTTGGGACGAGCCGGGTTTGCTGGTGCAGGGCTTCGATCATCCGCCGACGGTGCTGATGGGGCACGACAACCCCGCTTATCAGTCGTGGATCGAGGCGGCTGGCTATGCCGGGATCAAGGATCTTTACACTTACGCAATTCCCATCGACAAAGAATTTCCGCCACTGGTGCAACGCATTGTGCAGTCGGGCGACCGCAACGACCGCATCGTTATTCGCCGCGTCGACAAACGCAATTTCAAGGCGGAGGCGGCTTTGATTCTGGCTATCCTGAACGACGCGTGGAGCGACAACTGGGGCTTTGTACCGTTCACTGATGCCGAAGTCGCTTATGCCGGTAAAACGTTGAAGCCGGTTGTCTACGAAGATCTGATCCGCATTGCCGAGGTCGATGGCGAGCCGGTAGCCTTCATGATGACGCTGCCGGATCTGAACGAAAAAATTGCAGGATTTGGCGGTGCGCTATTCCCGTTCAATTGGGCCAAATTGCTGTGGTGGCTGCGTGCGCCAAAGGTCACGACCATGCGCGTGCCATTGATGGGCGTCGTTAAAAAGCTGCAGTCGACACGGATGGCCAGCCAATTGGCGTTCATGCTTGTTTCTTATATCCGCGAAGACGCTACCGCGAAATTTGGCGCTACACGCGGCGAATTCGGCTGGGTGCTGGAAGACAACGGCCCGATGCGCTCGGTCGGCGAAGCGATCAACGGCGAGATTAACAAGATTTACCGGATCTACGAAAAGACGCTCTGACCGTTTCCCCCACACCGCTGTGTGGGGGAGGGGGAGGGTGAAGCTGATCAATCTAGCAAGCTGTCGGTCCGCGTACGAACAGCGGCGCGTGCTGGTGCCCTTTCGACCCCGGCGGCAGGCAATTGCCCATGCACCCAGTCCGCGACTTTGCGGCCATGGCGCGTCACTGCACCCATGTTGAAGAAGTGCATACCGCCCAGCACCAAGGTCGCAATCCCCACATACCAGCCAAGGAAGCGCATCAGCTCCACGATAGTATTGACCGTTCCCGCCGCGCTCAAAGCCAACGCTATAAAGCCGAAATTGACGAGGTAGAAGCCGACCACGAGCAAATGGTTCACAGATGTCGCCAGCTCGGCATCATGGCCGAAACAGCGGATCAGATAAATTTTGCCGTTGGCGCTGAGCGTCCACGCGACCCAGATGGTCATGCCGATCGCGATGATGAGGTAAAGGCTGTAAGCTAATATGGTCATGGCTGTGTTCCTTTCTTGGAATAGGTATTTTTCTGTAGTTTCAGTAAATATCGAAATTAGCAGATGCACGATTATTCGGGCGGCATGGCTTTTCTCC
>JANONL010000481.1:0-2886 GCA_031420815.1 Sphingomonadales bacterium
CGAACGGCGCAAGGCGTTGCTGCAGTCGATCAGCGAAGCCGCCGCGACCGCGCCCGGCTGGTCGAAGCGTGCACCGAGCTTTTACCCCGAATGGGTGGAGAAGGTTGAGATGGGGACGACGACACGCTGAAACTGGCTGAAATCTCAGTAAGTTCACACCAAAAACGCTATAACCCGTTATGCTCCTGCCTTTGCAAGAGCACGACGCCTTGTCGGCAGTTCGACAATTTCTTCTCTACAATCTGCAAAAAACTGCACAAGTTGACAGTGAATCACCTCCGTTATGGCACCCGATAAGTGGTCAAAGTGGACACTCTATAAAGAAAAAACAGAAAAGCACCGTTTCGGTCGCGTGGCAAAACCCTTAGCCGACGCCCCGATTGGGCACTGGCCTTGCGTTTAATATTCAAAATGTCAAAGAACCCGGCCAGGCTCTCAGATCAAATCCTACATTGCAAGCCCCGCATCGCGGAAGGCGACAATCAATAGCATGTACCCCTCCCAAATTGCAGGTGGTAGGATCAGTTCGCAGGCGGGGTCACCGCCGAAAAATGCGAGTGGACATTCTTCCACGCGCCGCCGTCACGCACATAGACGCGCGTCACCTTCGACGTACCTGGCATCGTCTTGCCATCCTTGTCCTGATTGATGCTGTAGGCGTTGAAGGTAAGGGTCGCCGTGTCGCCGTAAACTTGGACGCGGGAATTGAGCATGTCGGTAGCAAGCGTCTTGCCGCCGCCCACCTCGTTAGCCATGTTAAGGCTGACGACGTTCGCTTTGCCTTCGATTCGTGTTGGCGCAAATACGTTGAACAGCGTGTAATCGTCGGCAATCGCGGCCATGCGCTCGGCCCAAGGCTTTTGTGCAATCCCGGCAGCGGTTTGCGCACGCGCAATCGCCATAACTTCGGCAGATACCTTTGAATAGTCTTTGGCGGTGGCGGGAACGGCCACAAAGGCAAAGGCAATTGTGCATATAAGCAGCGTACGCATCGGAGTCTTCCTTTTGTGCTCTGGATGTGACTGCGACCCAATAAAAGTGTTCACCCGTTGGTAATGCCTGTCAATGGCATACTGAATTTCGGTGCTATCAGGAATTCAGGGGCAAAATGCTAGTTTCAAACCCGCCGATACCGAAAATACCAGACCTCGTGCCCGATACGGCGGGCCTTTGCCTCATAGCGCGTTTCGGGCCAGCCGCCGGGGCGGTTTTGGAAATCCGCCGCCTTATTGCTTAGCCAATCGAACTGCGTGCGGTGGCGTTGCATCACCATCAAGGCATGGCGCAGATAGACCGGGTGGTCTGTACCGAAACGGAATTCACCGCCAGGTTTCAGCTTGGCCGCGATCAGATTTACCGGGCCATCATTTATCATCCGCCGTTTGATGTGGCGCATCTTTGGCCACGGGTCGGGATGGAGCAGATAGACGAAGGCGAGTGCGCCGTCGGGCACACGGCGCAGCACGTCAAGCGCATCGCCCATATGCAGCCGCACATTATGCAAGTTGCCATCCCGGATTTGCGGCAGCGCCATCGCAACGCCGTTGAGAAACGGCTCGCAGCCGATAAAACCGTGATCGGGCAACATATCGGCGCGGTAAGCCAAATGCTCGCCGCCGCCAAAGCCGATTTCCAGATGCATCGGCCGGGCATCGCCGAACAGGCTTTGCGACGATACTACGCCGTCATCGGGAACGCTGATTTGCGGCAGCAGGCTCTCGACCAAGGCAGCCTGTTCGTCGC
This sequence comes from Sphingomonadales bacterium, assembly GCA_031420815.1. Taxonomy (GTDB): domain Bacteria; phylum Pseudomonadota; class Alphaproteobacteria; order Sphingomonadales; family Sphingomonadaceae; genus Sphingorhabdus_B. The sequence continues at coordinate 1,744 of JANONL010000481.1, forward strand.
GCAGGCGCTTGCCTCTTGAGCGACCGTAAAGGCGGTTAAGAGTTGTGGGGTCGGACATGCGAGGCCGTTATCGCCTCGCACACGTTGGTGCAAGGCTCAGAGTGCCGCCTTCAGTGCATCGACCAGATCGAGCCGTTCCCAAGGGAAAAAGTCGCCTTCGGCCTTCTGGCCGAAATGGCCATAAGCGGCGGTCTTGCGATAAATTGGCTTGTTGAGGCCCAAATGCGTTCGAATGCCGCGCGGGGTCAGGCCGCCAAGCGCTTCGATGCCCATAATCGCGGCTTCGATCTTGTCGTCGCCTACGGTGCCGGTTTCGTGCGTATCAACATAAAGTGACAATGGCTTCGACACCCCAATCGCGTAGGCAAGCTGGATCGTGCAGCGTGTGGCAAGGCCAGCGGCGACGATATTCTTCGCCAGATAACGCGTGATATAGGCCGCCGAACGGTCAACCTTGGTCGGGTCTTTACCCGAGAATGCACCGCCGCCATGCGGGGCTGCGCCGCCGTAGGTATCGACGATAATCTTGCGGCCGGTCAGGCCAGCGTCGCCATCAGGACCGCCAATTTCGAAGCTGCCAGTCGGGTTGATGTGATATTCGGTTTCGGTCAGCAGCTTGGCTGGCAGGATGTCTGCGATGACTTTTTTGACATAAGCGTGGAGCGTCGCTTCGTTCGCACCAGTGTCGTATCCCGGCTTATGCTGCGTTGAAACCACGATAGCGGTAGCGGCTACCGGAATACTGCCTTCATAGCGCAGGGTGACTTGGCTCTTGGCGTCCGGCTCAAGGAATGGCGCTGCGCCCGAATGACGGTCAGCGGCCATTTGCTCAAGAATCTTGTGGCTGTAATAGAGCGTTGCAGGCATTAGGTCGGGGGTTTCGTCGGTAGCGTAGCCGAACATGATACCCTGGTCGCCGGCGCCTTCATCCTTGTTGCCGCTCGCGTCCACGCCCTGCGCGATGTGCGCCGATTGGCCGTGGAGGTTGTTCATGAAGGTCAGCGTCGCGTGATGAAAGCCCGACTGTTCATAGCCGATTTCCTTGACGGTGCGGCGGACGGTGGCTTCGATTTCAGCCTTCGCGCCGTCTGCCCATTCGCCATTCTCGTAAACGCCCTTGCAGCGGATTTCTCCGGCGAGAAC
>JANONL010000482.1:0-2192 GCA_031420815.1 Sphingomonadales bacterium
CATCAGTATATTGCGGGTTGTTAGGCGCGCCGACCGCTTCGTAAAAGGCCCTGGATTTTCCAAGGTCGGTGACCGGCAGGTTCACGAAAATCATCTTGCTCACTATTAATCTCCTTCCTTTTTTGTTCCTTTCAGCAATGCGACAATCGCCATTGCGTGGCCGTGACCCAGATCGAAATCCTGTTTCAACCAAGCAATGATGTCTCCGGCCTTGGTCCCGGCGGTAAGGCCATCCTCTGTGGCAACGCCCTTGTCGGCTGCCATGCGTTTGAAATCCGCCGGGCTTTTGCCGGTCTTTGCTTCGATATTTTCGAGATAGGATTGGAACGACATTTGTCAGTTACCTCTCGATATGGGAAACAGCGCGCGCAGCTTAGTGTTCCGCAGCCATAACCCGCCCCAGACGAACAGGCCGATGTAAACGCCGAACAGCGTATGACTGAACAACGGACTCGCAATCCGGATGTGCGTGGCGATCGCGCCGCCCAGAAAGCCTGTGAGCACGACCGCGCCCAATATTGCGCTGCGCGGCCAAGCATATAACAATATGCAGATTGCCAATATGCCCCCCAGCATCCGGTGAAAGCCAGGCTCGGCTGGCAATCCGAGCGGTGGGCTATTCGCGATCATCATTTCAGGGGCAAACAACTTACCCGCCGCGTCGGCGGACAGAAATAATACGGCCAGGCTGCTCAACACACGTCCGACCCATTCCGATTTTGTTGCTTTTATCATTTGCTGCCTCCTGCGCGTTCGCGGTCGATGGCTCACATCGCCTTGTTCATCGCTTCGATCAGCGCATCACCCATCACCGGTGGGCCTTTGGGTGTGGCAATTGACCAGCGGTGCCCGAACGGATCTTCGATCATCCCGTACCGGTCACCCCAGAACATGTCGGCCATCGGCATGATCCACTTCGCACCCGCTGCAACCGCGCGCGCCGCCCATGCGTCGCAGTCATCGACTTGCAAATGGATAATCACGGGAGTGCCGCCAAGTGTCGGCGGTGCGGCGTTGCTGTGTTCGGCACCGACATCGCGAAATTCATCGGCAAGCATTACCATGCAATTGTTGATCTGCATGCTGCCGTGCATCAGTTTTCCATCGGGGCCGGGCAGGCGCATTATTTCGGTGGCGTGGAATGCTTTTTTATAAAAGTCCATCGCATCGGCGGCACCCTTGCACACTAGATGCGGGCACAGGCCGTGCATGCCGAAGTCGGCAGGGTTGATTGCAGCGTTGGGGGTCTCGGTCATCAGCTTTCTCCTCGCTTGAACAGCATAAGCACATAGCGTTTCAGATGCGCGACACTGTCGCGGGCGATTTGGGGGTCGCCCTTGGCCTTGGCCATGATGAACGCGCCTTGCAGCACGGTTTGGGTATGTTCGGCCAGGCCGAGCGCGGTGACGCCATGCTGCATGCCATAGGTGTCGATGGCGTGCTGAATATCGACCGCCAGCGCCTCGCAATAAGCCGAAATGCTGGCATCGCAGGCCGCGCGTAACGGCTCGCTGGTGGCAAAAGATTCCTGCACGACGGTTCCGACAAAGCAGGTGAAATCTTGCGGCTCTCCTTCGAGCATCGACGCGCGCAAGTCGATATGGCCGAGATAACGGTCGAGCGGGTCGGCCAGCTTTGTGTACGGCGGATCTGCAAACATCGGCGCGGCGCGGCTGGTCCACCCTTGGGCGGCTGCGACGCCCAGCGCCTCTTTCGATGCGAAATGGTGGAAAAATGCACCCTTCGTAACCCCGGCGACGGCGCACAATTCGTCCACCGATGTTGCGGCAAAACCCTTACGCCGGACGGTAACGTGGGCTGCGTCGAGCAGCTTTGCCCGTGCGCCGCCTGGACGGGGAGGGGCCAAGGACGGGGCAGGCGGAGCGGTGCGACTCGGTTTCATTCCGTAAACATACCAACCGGTCGGTATGTGTCAAGAGAGCGGGTGAGCGAGACGCCGAAAATGACCAATCTCGGGCATCTGGCGCATGAGGAAGACCCGGCTCAGGCGGCCAACATTATAACGGAATTTGCGAGGGCAAAGACGGATGCTTAGGGTTTGCTGCAATCAAATTGCCCCTCCCCTTCAGGGGAGGGGTTGGGGTGGGGCTTGTCAGCCTTGCGCACGGACCGAGAGTCCCCACCCCCCGGCGGCAATGCCAAAAAAAATCCAAATAGAGCCTCCCCAACCC
>JANONL010000483.1:0-3935 GCA_031420815.1 Sphingomonadales bacterium
TGCCGCCGAGCGCGAACAGGGTATCACCATTGATGTCGCTTACCGTTTCTTTGCGACCGAAAAACGCAAGTTCATAGTTGCCGATTGTCCTGGTCACGAACAATATACCCGCAACATGGTGACCGGCGCATCGACCGCTGATCTCGCGGTTATTCTGATCGACGCGCGCAAAGGTGTGCTCGTCCAGACGCGGCGGCATAGCTATCTTGCGAAGTTGCTCGGCATCCGCAACATCGTGCTTGCGGTCAACAAGATGGACCTGATCGATTATGATCAGGCCAAGTATGACGCGATTGTCGTGGCATATATGTCATTTGCCGCATCGATCGGCATTGAGCATTTCACCGCGATCCCGATCTCGGGCTTCAAGGGCGATAACATAACGACGGAATCGCCCAATACGCCCTGGTTTCACGGCGCGCTATTAATGGAGCACCTTGAAACCGTCGCGCTCGACAATGAGGCAGATCAAGCGAAACCGCTGCGTATGGCGGTGCAATGGGTTAACCGGCCAAATCTGGATTTTCGCGGATTTTCGGGCCAAATCGCCACCGGATCGGTACACCCCGGCGATACCATCCGTGTGCTGCCGTCGGGCAAAACAACGACAATTAGCAAAATCGTGACGCTTGACGGCGAATTGGACGAAGCGGTGGCTGGACAGTCGGTTACTTTATGCTTTGCTGACGAAATCGACTGTTCGCGCGGCGATGTGATCGCGACTGCAGACGCCCCGCCCGAAGTGTCCGACCAGTTCGAAAGTACAATAGTATGGATGGCGGACCATGCCCTAATTCCAGGCCGTGCCTATTGGCTCAAGCTTGGAACGCAGATGGTGTCTGCAACCGTTCAATCGCCAAAATACACGGTCAACGTAAACACCATGGAGCATTTGGCGGCGAAGACGCTGGAGCTGAATGCCATTGGCGTGGCCGAAATATCGACTGACAAGCCTATCGTATTTGAAGCCTATGCCGACAACCATACGCTTGGCGGCTTTATCCTGATCGACAAGATTACGAACGCGACCGTTGCTGCGGGGATGCTGCACTTTTCATTGCGGCGCGCGCAGAATGTTCATTGGCAGGCGACCGACATCAGCCGTGAAGCGCACGCTGCGCTGAAGAACCAGAAGGCCAAAGTACTTTGGTTTACGGGCCTGTCAGGTTCGGGCAAATCGACGATCGCCAACGAGGTTGAAAAAACGCTCAACCTGATGAACCGGCACACCTTCCTGCTCGACGGTGACAATGTCCGTCACGGGTTGAACAAGGATTTGGGCTTCACCGAAACCGACCGGATCGAAAACATCCGCCGCGTGGGTGAGGTCGCCAAGTTGATGGCGGATGCAGGGCTGATTGTGCTGACTGCATTCATCTCGCCATTCCGTGCCGAGCGCGATATGGTTCGCGCAATGTTACCAGAGGGCGAATTCATTGAAATCTTCGTCGAGACTCCGCTCGAAGTCGCCGAAGCGCGCGACGTGAAGGGGCTGTACAAAAAGGCACGCGCCGGGCAATTGAAAAACTTCACTGGTATCGACAGTCCGTATGAAGCACCGGAAAATCCCGACATCCGCGTCAACACGGTGGAGATGTCCCCTGTCGAAGCCGCCGAGCATATCATTCGCCAGCTGATACCCCTCAAATGAGTATCATCGCCGACGATGCCGAACTTGCCGCGCATTTGGCGGAGGTAGCCGGAAAGCTGCTTCTGCAAGTGCGCGACTGCGGGCTGCTTTCGCTGAAGGCATTGGGCAAGGCGGGTGACCAGACCGCCAACCAGTTCCTGATCCACGCGCTCGCCGAGCAACGCCCCGATGACGGTTTGCTGTCCGAAGAGAGCAAGGACACCAAAGAACGCCTGTCCAAATCGCGCGTGTGGATTATCGATCCGGTCGATGGCACCCGCGAATATGGTGAAGGCCGCACCGAATGGGCTGTGCATGTGGCGCTTGCGGTGGATGGTGTTGCAACAGCGGGAGCCGTGGCCCTGCCCGACCTTGATCTTGTGCTGCGGACTGACCAGCCCTTGCCACTTCCTGCTGCTGCTGACCCGCCACGCATGGTCGTCAGCCGCACGCGCCCCGCAAAAGAAGCGCTCGCGGTCGCCGAAGCAATCGGCGCCGAGCTCATCGCGATGGGGTCAGCCGGTGCCAAGGCGATGGCAATCGTTCGCGGCGAGGCGGAAATATACCTTCACACCGGCGGCCAGTATGAGTGGGATAGCTGTGCCCCCGTCGCAGTCGCCGCCGCCCACGGCCTGCATGTGAGCCGCATCAACGGACGCCCGCTAATCTATAATCGGCGTGATACCTATATGCCCGACTTGCTGATATGCCGACCAGAATGGGCTAAACACGTACTCGCCGAAGTTGCCAATATGGATGAGCCAGCCACCAAATAAGGAGCGCAACCTTGGGCTTCATACAGGCCCTGCACCGCGTCGTTAACCATCGTGGACGTATTGAATTAATTGGTCATTGCGGGCGCAATCACCCCAACTTTGCCATCACATCCCCGAACAGCACTTCGTCACTGGGCAACTGCTTCGGCGTTGCCAAAGGTTTCGACACCCATGTCTCGTTAATCAGATCGCGCCATGTGATGTTGTTGTTAGTGCCGTTACCGCCCCACGAACCGCAGCCAAGCGAGAAGGTTTGCCGCATCCCGTTCCACAAATTGCCACTGTTCGACGCCGATTGCGGCTGGTTGACCATTACCCGGCTCGTGCGCGTGGCGTTGGCCAATTTCATGATGTTTGCATCTGACCGCGAATAGATGCCACAGCTATGCCCCTGCCCCTGATAGGCTTGGATCGCGTTGGTGAGGAAGATCGCTTCGTCGATGTCCTTCGCTCGGTAAAGCGCCATCGTTACCGTCATTTTCTCGCCGGAGAAGGGATGATCCGCACCATATCCGGTTTCCGGAACGATGAAGAATTGGGTGCTTTCGGGGATAGGGAAGCCCGCGAAATCGGCAATGAATTGCGGGGTTTGCGCCACAACCTTTGCATTGATATGGCCATCCTCCCAAAGCACATTCTGGAACTTCGCCTTGGCATCTGTATCCAGAATGAAGCCGCCCTTGGCCTGCAATTTGGCGAGCATTTCGTCATAAATGGCGTCGAGCAGGATCACCGCATTATCCGACGAACAGCTTGCGGCAAGATCAAGCGTTTTGGACATCCGGATTTTCTCCGCAGCGTCATCAAGGTCTGCAGTATCGTCAACGGTAATGACAGCATTGCCCGCGCCAACACCCAAAGCCGGCGTGCCGCTGGAATAAGCGGCTGTTACCATCGCGCTGCCGCCAGTGGCGAGAATACGGTCGCACTGCATCATAAGTTCGTTGGTTTTGTTGACCGACGGAACATCAATGCTGATCACCAAATCGGCAGGCGCACCCATCTTCACAATCGCGTCGCGCATCAAATCGCAGATCAACTTGTTAGTCAGTTTGGCGCGCGGGTGCGGCGCGACGATGATCGAGTTGCGACCCTTGACGGCCGAGATTGCCTTGATCACCGGCGTCGCTTCAGGATTGGTAGAGGGGGAAAGTGCGCCGATCACACCAACGGGTTTGGCGATTTTGATAATGTTGCGGGCGGTATCTTCTTCAATGATGCCGACCGATTTATCGTCGATAATGTCAAACAAGGTCGCACGGGTTTTGCGGAAAATCTTTAGAAACTTGCCATCGTAATTACCGAGCTGCGTTTCATCGACTGTGTGCTGGGCAATCTTTTCGGCAATGCCTGGTTTCGCCACCGCCCACACCATCGCGCGGATCAGTGCATCAACTTGCGCTTGTGTGTAGTTCTCAATCTGCGCTTGGGCCGCACGCGAACGGGCGACAAGCGCCGCGATTTCTGCGACGTCGCCATTTTCGACGGGACGCTCAAGAATTGCTGCATGGGCCATTTAGTCCGCTCCT
>JANONL010000484.1:0-2547 GCA_031420815.1 Sphingomonadales bacterium
TTGCAACGCAGTAATGCGCTGGTGGTGCCGTCAAAGACACTGGAGAATATTGCCCGTTCCGCATGGCACCAACCGCTTGATAAAATCTGCCGCTTTCCCAACGGCATCGACATTGCGCATTTCAACCGGCGTCCGCAGCGCGGGTCGTTCCCCGGATTTCAAAAGCGTGGCGATGAAATTGTCGTTGGTACAATCGCCGGGTTGCGCACCGTAAAGAACCTGCCACGGCTGGTTCGCGCGGTTGCGGCGGCCGGTCCCAATGTCCGGCTGGCGATAGCAGGCGAGGGGCCGGAGCGTGAGGCGATAATGAAAGAGGCCCAACGTCTCGGAATCGCCGACCGCGTAATGATGCCCGGTTTCTTGCGTGATCCGGCGCGATATATCAGGCTGTTCGACATCTTCGCTTTGTCGTCAGATAGCGAACAATATCCGATTTCGCTGGTCGAGGCGATGGCCAGCGAGTTGCCTGTCGTGTCCACCGATGTCGGCGATGTCCGCAATATCGTGGCACCCGAGAATCTGCCATACATCGTTGCTCGCACCGACGAAGCGGCGCTCGCCGGTGCCATACAAAAACTCGCGGCGGATGCAGTACTGCGCAAAACATTGGGTGATGCCAACCGCTATCTGGCGACATCGCATTATGACGAGGCGATGATGTTTGCGCGTTATCGTCAGCTCTATGGTTCTGCGATGAAACGCGCCGATTTTGCGCGACAAAGCTGAGCGTTTGGGATAGCGCCATTTTTGGGGAGAGCGCTTTACAGCGCCGTTTTACGTTACATAGGGGTCGTATTTGTGTTCAAGGGTCTGAAACCCATTATCTACGGTGGCCGCGAGGTTTGGCCACTGGTCGAAGGCGGCAAGGGCGTTGCCGCGACGAATCATGCAAGCTCCGGCGCATGGGCGGCTGCTGGCGGTATCGGCACGGTTTCGGCGGTCAACGCCGACAGCTACGACGATGACGGCAATGTAATCCCGCAGGTATTCTTCGGCAAAACCCGCGCCGAGCGGCATGAAGAGCTGGTCGAATACGGTATTCGCGGCGGCGTCGCGCAGGTCAAGCGCGCCTATGAAATTGCCGGTGGCAAGGGTGCCATCAACATTAACGTGCTGTGGGAAATGGGCGGGGCGCAGCGCATCCTGCACGGTGTTCTCGAACAAACCAAAGGCATGGTCACCGGCGTCACCTGCGGTGCGGGTATGCCCTACAAGCTATCCGAAATTGCCGCGCAATACGGCGTTTATTATTTGCCGATTATCAGTTCGGCCCGTGCGTTTCGCGCGTTGTGGAAGCGCGCCTATCACAAGGTGCCCGAATGGCTTGGCGCGGTGGTTTACGAAGATCCGTGGCTGGCCGGCGGCCATAATGGTCTGTCCAACGCCGAAGATCCGCGCAGTCCCGAAGACCCCTATCCGCGCGTCAAGGCGCTGCGTGACGTCATGCGTGAAGAAGGCATTTCCGACGACCTGCCGATTATCATGGCGGGCGGCGTCTGGTATTTGCGCGACTGGCAAAACTGGATCGACAATCCCGAGCTTGGCCAGATCGCTTTCCAGTTCGGCACGCGGCCTTTGCTGACCCAGGAAAGCCCGATACCCGAAGGCTGGAAAAACGCGCTGACCAAAATTCCCGAAGACGGCGTGTTGTTGCACAAATTTTCACCCACCGGATTCTATTCGAGCGCGGTCATCAATCCCTTCCTGAACGAATTGCAGGCGCGTTCCGAACGGCAGGTGTCCTACGTCACTGAAGCCAGCAACGATAATACATTGCGGCTCGATGTCGGGGTGAAGGGCAAGAATTTCTGGGTCACCCCTGCCGACCTGATGCGTGCCCGCGAATATCATGCGCGCGGCTTTACCGAAGCGCTTAAGACACCTGACGATAGCGTCGTGTTCGTGACCCCGCCGTCTCGCGATGTCATCCGCAAGGACCAGACCGACTGCATGGGATGCCTGTCACATTGCGGTTTTTCGTCTTGGAAGGACCATGACAATAACTCCACCGGACGCCTCGCCGACCCGCGCAGTTTCTGCATCCAAAAGGCGTTGCAAAACATTGCGCACGGCGCGCCAATCGACGAAAATTTGATGTTTGCCGGGCACAGCGCTTATTTGTTCGGTAAAGATCCGTTTTATTCCAACGGCTTTGTGCCAACGGTGAAACAACTGGTCGACCGGATACTTACCGGCGATTAATTTGCCCCAGCTTGCGGTTACATTTACCCATTATTGACCTTCTTCGGTTATCCCTTTCGATAGGGGACGCTGATGGGGTACATGTCATCGCAATATCGCAAGGTCGTACCGGCTCGGATCGAGCAGCGCGAGGTTGTACGTCACCCGGTATTGTTACAACGCGCCACGGTGCGTCTCCACGCAAAACACGCAAAAGAAGCACGGCTGGTTGATCTGTCGGTGTATGGCTGCCGCTTGCTGACAGATGCGACTTTCAAGCTTGGCGACCGGCTGTGGCTGCGTCTGGCTGGTAGTCAGCCGATCAGCGCGACGGCGGTGTGGAGCGAAGGGGGCCGACTGGGCTGC
>JANONL010000485.1:0-1798 GCA_031420815.1 Sphingomonadales bacterium
TGATTACGACTCTCGCCGGAGAGTTGATGGCCGAAGCAGTGGTTGGGACGATGGGGCGGTTCGATGTGTTTGCCAGCCTGCCGCACACGCGCTTTCCGGGCGGAAAATTGCTGGCACGACCGCTTGCGACGTTGGGCCTGCTGTATTACGCAATGCGAGACCGGCTATGATCAGCGATGCCGCGATATCGGCAATGACTGCCCGCGAAACCGAGCGCTTCATTGGCGCCAACCCAAAGTCAAAGGCGCAAGCCGAACACTCCGACGGATGGTTTCAAGGCGTGCCGTTTCATTGGATGCTCGATTGGCCAAGCCCGTTTCCGATTGTCGCCGCCAAAGCCGAGGGCGCAACGCTAACCAGTATTGACGGTCAGATCTTCGACGATTTCTGTCTCGGTGACACTGCCAGCATGTTCGGCCATTCTCCGCCCGCGCTGGCCGCTGCCTTGGCGAAACAGGCAGGGCATGGGCTGAGCTATATGCTGCCTACGCAAAAGGGGGCTGCACTGGCGGATATGCTGACCGTCATGTTTGGCCTGCCGCATTGGCAGGTGACCACCACCGCCAGTGAGGCCAACCGCGCGGTTATTCGGTGGTGCCGGGGCTTAACCAAGCGGCATAAAATACTGATATTCAATGGTTGTTATCATGGTGCGGTTGATGATGTGTTTGTCGACTTGCGAGACGGTGAAGCGGTCAACCGGCCCAGCCTGATCGGTCAGGTTCAGGACATTCTGCCCACAACGACCGTCATCGAGTTCAACGATGTGGCAGCTCTGGAAACCGCACTGGACCAAGGTGACATCGCCTGCGTTCTTGCCGAACCGGTGATGACCAATGTCGGTATGGTGCGAGACGCCCCGGGTTATCTCGATACGCTGCGCCACCTTTGCACAGAGACCGGCACCTTGCTGGTTTTTGATGAAACCCACACGATTTCGTCGGGCTATGGTGGGCATAGCAATATGCATGGACCAAAACCCGATGTCATGGTGGTCGGCAAGTCCATCGGCGGCGGCGTGCCGTGCGCCGTCTATGGTTTTACGGCTGATGTCGCCGAGCGAATGGCCGCGCTCAACAAAGCGCGGCCTGCGGGACATAGCGGCATAGGCACGACATTGTCGGCGAATGCGCTTTCGATCACGGCGATGCATGCGATGTTGGATCAGGTGATAACCCGCGAAGCATATGCCCATATGCTAGCCATGGCAGACCAGCTTGTTGCGGGCTTGGACGGGATAATTTGTGCGCACGGGCTGGCGTGGCACGTCAGTCACGCCGGCGCGCGGGTGGAATTTGTTTGCGCTGCAAAGCCGCCCGTCAACGGCAGCGAGGCGAGAGCGGCGATGAACCATGAGCTTGAAGCCGCCATCCACCTCTATCTAACCAATCGCGGCATATTGCTCGCGCCGTTCCACAATATGATGCTGCTTAGCCCGGTAACGAAGCCCGGACAAGTGGATCGCCTCTTGCAGGAAATGGGCAACTGTGTAGCAGAGCTTTTGGAGGCAAAAGCATGATCAAGCGGGCAAAATCATCGGCGACAATCGCACCGCGCAGCGAGGCTGAGGCCTTCTTCGCTTCCAATCCCGACATCGATTCCATTGAGATGATCTATACCGACATGGGCGGCGTCCCGCGCGGCAAGCGCCTGCGCCAGCATGAGGTGCTGTCGGTTTATGAAATCGGCCGGTTCTTTCCGGGTTCGATTACCGTGGTCGATATTACCGGGCAGGATACCATCGAAACCGGTCTTGTCTGGGAGGACGGCGACGCCGACCGGTCTATGAAGCCGATCC
>JANONL010000486.1:0-3734 GCA_031420815.1 Sphingomonadales bacterium
TTTGCGCGAAATCTGGTTTGAACCGACATTCCACAAACATGTCGGCAAACTGTGCCACGGCGTCCATATCCATGCAGAGGGCGCGGGCTATGATCATCAGGTGTTCAAGCCTTGGCGGGTGCAGGCGCTGGCGTTCAAAGCCATCCGGCGGCTCTACCCAGATTACGATCTCTGGCGCGATTTCCCCTATGAATATGAATTCGGCAAGCTTGCCATCGATGTCATCAATGGTGGACCGGGTCTGCGAGAATGGGTCGATAACGCAGGCGCCAGCTCATCGGATTTGGATGAATTGACCGTGCCCGATGAGCGGGCTTGGATGGAAGAACGGCAAAAACACTTGCTTTATTGAGGTCTACATCAAAAATCCGTTCGCCCTGAGCTTGTCGAAGGGTTGTCTTCTTACTCCGACGGCGAAAAACAAAGCGGTGCTTCGACAAGCTCCGCACGAACGGATCGAGAGACCAGGTTGGTTCTTATCAGGGACAGTCCCTGATAAGAAAAACATCAAAACATCAATGTCCGTGCTTGCGGCCCAATTCGCGCATTGCATCATCCAGCCCATCCAGCGTCAACGGATACATCCGGTCATTAACCAGTTCCTTGATGATCTTGGTCGATTGCGAATAGCTCCATTGTTTTTCAGGAACGGGGTTCAGCCACACCGTTGCCGGATAGGTGTTGGTAATCCGGTGGAGCCAGACTGCGCCCGATTCCTCGTTGAAATGTTCGACCGAGCCGCCGGGATGGGTGATTTCATATGGGCTCATTGACGCATCGCCGACCATTACAACCTTATAGTCGTGCGGAAATTTGTGCAGGACGTCCCACATCTGCGTGCGTTCGGCAAAGCGGCGCTTATTGTCTTTCCAAACACCCTCATAAGGACAGTTGTGAAAGTAGAAAAATTCAAGATTTTTGAATTCGCTGGTGGCGGCACTGAACAATTCTTCACACAGTTTTACAAAAGGGTCCATCGACCCGCCGACATCAAGCAGAAGCAAAAGTTTGATCGCGTTACGCCGTTCAGGCCGCATACGGATATCGAGCCAGCCTTGCCGTGCGGTGCCGTCGATTGTCGCGTCGATGTCGAGTTCTTCGGCGGCCCCCGTCCGAGCAAAACGCCGCAACCGCCGCATCGCGATCTTGATGTTGCGGGTGCCAAGCTCTTTTGTATGGTCGAGATTTTGAAACTCGCGCTTTTCCCACACCTTGACCGCGCGCTTGTGCTTCGATTCGCCGCCGATCCGCACGCCTTCGGGGTTGTAGCCGCCGTTCCCGTATGGCGACGTGCCGCCGGTGCCGATCCACTTGCTGCCACCCTCATGGCGCTTTTCCTGTTCTTCCAGCCGCTTTTTCAGCGTTTCCATCAAGTCGTCCCAGCTACCCATCGCCTCGATCTTCGCCATTTCCTCCGGCGACAGGTATTTTTCGGCGATTGCTTTCAGCCAGTCGGTCGGGATGTCGACCGGGTTCTGGCCATAATCGCTAAAAATGCCCTTGAAGATCTTGTTGAAAACCTGGTCGAAGCGGTCGAGCAACGCTTCGTCTTTCACCAAAGTGGTGCGCGCCAGATAATAAAACTCCTCCGGGCTCTGCGAAATTATGTCGGCATTCAAAGCCTCCAGCAAAGCCAGATGCTCCTTCAATGACGCCGAAATTCCGGCGCTACGCAACTCTTCCATGAAGTAGAAAAACACTGGTCGGTTTCCTTGTTAACTGGGCGGTTAAGCTTTGAGCGTTGATAAGCCGCGCGTCAACCATCGCATGGTTAACCCGGCGCTAACTATATTGCGATACGCCCTGCACGATATAAACGATAAAGGTCGCGTTCCCCATGAAGATGGAAAAAATCGAGATTCAGGAGAATTACTGGATCGAACAAACGGCCCGCATTTGCGGCGATGTCACCGTTGGGTGTGCGGAAACGGCGGGGGTGCTGGAAAAGGCGCTGGCGTCTGCCGACTGGCTGAAGTCGCGACACGGCGAGCTTACCGAACTGACACTGCGGCTCGATGCCGACATTGCAGATGTGACCAGGGCGACGTCGGTGGCACAAAATCTATCAGAGGCGGCGGTCACCAAGTTGATGACAGGCACCGACACCATCGAGATATCGATGGAACGTTTTGGCGAAATGATCGCGTTGGTTGAGAGCTTGGGCGCTCACATTACCGGCTTTGCCGCAGCGATGGAGCAGGTAAAGCGCGTATCGCAGTCAATTGACGCGATTGCACGGACCACCAACATGCTGGCGCTGAATGCCGCAATCGAAGCAGAAAAGGCGGGTGAGGCGGGTCAGACGTTTGCCGTTGTCGCGAGCGAAGTGAAGAAGCTGGCGCTCGATACCCGCAAGGCTGCGGTTGAAATTACTGGCACGGTGAACTCGTTGTCGAACGAAGCGTCGAAGTTCGTCGGACAGATCGAAGACGGCGTGGCCAGCAGTGCCATTGCGCAAAAGCAGTTTTCCAGCCTGCAAGTGTTGATCAACGGGGTGAGTGAGATCGTTGGTCAGGTCGGCGACCGTAACCGTGAAATCGCCGACAGCACGTCGGCAGTTCACAACAGCCTGATCGAATCGCAGCGGGTCCGTGATGCCGTGGCAGATGCCAATGGCGAAATGTTTGCCGCCGTCGGTGAAGCGCATAACCAGATCGTAGGTTTGGAGTCGCAGGCCAATACGATGTTCGATTACCTCGTTCACAGCGGGTTTTCGCATGACGATATGGAATTTGTCGAACTTGCAAAAACAGAAGCGCAGACGGTTATTGCCATCACCGAGGCCGCCATTGCCGACGGCAGCCTAACGATGGATGCGCTGTTCGACACTGATTACCGACCTGTCGAAGGCAGCAATCCGCCCCGCTTTACGACAAAATTCACCAGCTGGGCCGAGCGCAACTGGCAACCGATCGTCGAAGCGGTCAAGGCGCAAAGGCCCGGTGCCATCATGTCCTGCGTTCCGAGCAGCCGCAAAGGGTATCTTCCGATCCATCTCAAGGAATTCTCGCGGGCACCAACCGGCGATCTCGCACATGACACGCGCTATTGCCGCAACGGCCGAATATTGTTCGACGGCGTCGATATCGTCGCCAAGGCCAGCGAGCAGGACTATATGATGGCGGTCTACCGCCACGAAGGCGACGGCACAAACTACAAAATCGTCCGCAACGTCTATGTACCCTTGCGCATCAACGGCCAGCGCTGGGGCGATTTCGAAATTGCTTATGTGATTTGAGGTGCCCGACCTTAAGTCCCCGACTTAAGCGTTGGTGCGCCGCGCCATGAACGCCAGCCGCTCGAACAGCATCACATCTTGTTCGTTCTTGAGCAACGCACCGTGGAGCGGCGGAATCGCCTTTGTGGGGTCGCGCGATTGCAGGACGTCGAGCGGCATGTCCTCGTGCAGCAACAGCTTCAACCAGTCGAGCAACTCTGAAGTCGACGGCTTTTTCTTCAGCCCTGGCACGTCGCGAACCTCGTAGAAAATATCCATCGCCTTCGACACCAGAATTTTCTGGATTCCGGGGAAATGGACATCGATAATCGCCTGCATAGTATCGCGGTCTGGAAATCGGATATAGTGAAAAAAGCAGCGGCGCAGGAACGCGTCGGGGAGCTCTTTTTCGTTGTTCGAGGTGATGATGATGATCGGGCGTTCCTTGGCCTTAATCGTCTCATGCGTTTCGTAAACGTAGAATTCCATGCGGTCGAGTTCCTGCAACAGGTCGTTG
>JANONL010000487.1:0-5624 GCA_031420815.1 Sphingomonadales bacterium
GCGCGATATTTGCGCATCAACGGTTTCGGGGCGGTTCCGAAATAGCGGGCAATCAGGCGCGCTGCGGTACTGCGTGACATATCGAGCCCGGCGTATAATATTTCGACATCAGGATCGAGATCGCTCGATAGCCAGCCGATGACCGTCTGGATCATCGCCACATGGCGGGGCGGTACCGGGCGGATGCGCGTCAACAGAAACGCGGTAACTTCCTCGACCATTTGCGCCAACCGCATGCTGCCATCGGCATGGCCCTTGCTGAACCGTGTGGCGAGTTCATCAATCTCCACCCCGAACAGGTCCGACGCAGCGACCGCGCGGTCGGCGTAGGCGTTGGCCGGTTTGCCGGTGAGCGCGACAAAGCCGAGCGGCGATAGCGCCAGCCCGAAATCGTTCAGTGGCCCGGCAAAGGTGAACTCTGCCGCAGCAAGGCCCGGCCCAAACACCGATACCGGGTGCAGCGTGTCGACATGACCATCCTGGAAACGCAAATTGCCGGTACCGCGCAGCAGGAAAACCAGATGACCGAGCGCCGCTGGTTGCAGATCCCGGATATGATTTTCGTCGCAGCGAAAGAAATAGATCTGGGTGACAAACGGCGCCAGTGCCGCAGGTGGCGCAAACTGGACGATCTCCATCTTTTCGGGTGTCGTGTAACCATGCACATTGCCATCCGGTGACCGACCGTCATCCTGCGCGTGATTGGCCTCTTGGCTGTCTCGCATCAACCCGTCCCTGCTTAAGCATGTGTTATTGGCGACCGCGACTCCGTTTTTCACGTAATATCGCTCCTAAACTCTATCAGAAATTACAAGATGTTGCAAAGTCACAACCGGATTGCAAATAACGCAATCGGCCCTTCATGGCTGGGCAAATCACCAAGGGGCTCAAGGCGGCTATCGGGGCGCAGGCATTTATACGCCATCGCGGCATCGGCGCTCATGATAATCGTTCCGGGCGTTGCTGCCTGCGACATCCTGATCGCGCGGCCGCGATGCGCATCTCCGGTTGTCGGCGTGCCGTCGGATATCCGGTAGTCGAGCGCTATGGTTCGGTCGGCATTTTCCGCAAGACACCGCTCTAGCGCGATAACCGCGTCGCCGATGTCGCGAAACGTTGCAACCAGACGACCCTGATCGATATCGACCTGATCGGCGTCGGCAAATGCCGCCATTTCATCGCCGTTCTGGTCTACAACGAGGACCGCCGCAATCTCGGTTTCTGCCAGCGGTACACCGGGCACGCTAGCCGACCGGTCCACGCAAATTGTCTTGACCGTGATCCCTGCCGGGAATTGATGTGCATTACCGACCCTGTCCGACGATATAATTTTCAAGGCGACCACGCCGCTCTCCATTCGCTGCGCATTGTCGATTGCTCTTCCCATCGATACCTGCGCCGCGACCTTGATGGCGGCGTCGGACATCGGTGCTGCGGGTTCGACCACCGTCACAGATATCGCGGCCTCGAATGCCGCGTCGAAGCGCCGTACCCACTCTATGCCAAACGGGTCCACCGAGACTTCTTTGAAACGCGACGGAATGGCCGGCAGAATCAGATGCAAATCTGCACCGTTTTTCAGCAATGCCTCGGCAATAATGATATCGGCACCGGCCGCCAGCGCGCCATAGCCAAAGGCTGCCCCGATAGCATCGACCGCCCCCTCGATGGTTAAGCGCGCGGCATCATCGTCGGCGGCAATGCCGATGATACCGCTATAGCAAAGGCTGACGGGTGGGGCGTATCGGTCGAGCCACCCGGCCTCTTCATGGCGATATTGCAGGATCAGGCGGAACTGCCGCAGCGTGGTTGCGTGGTCTTCCCAGGCTTGTGGCGCATGGGCGATGGCTTTGGCAAAGGACGCCTCGGCATTGGCAGCCTCTCCAAGCAATAGCTGCGCTTCGGCCTGCGTCGCCCAATGCCAGTACGGTGTCTCGCCACCGCCAACGCCGGTCTGGATCAACATCAACACCTGGCTGGCAAGCGCGACGGCATGCCCGGCCTGTCCGGCAAATAGCGACATCGCTGCGGCATTGATCAGCGGATAACTGTCAGGTTGAAGCGCCGACGCGTCTGCATAAGCCTTAGCCGAGCGCAGAAACAGCCGCGCCCGGCTGTCATCCCTGGCAGCACGCGCCTGATCTTTGAGCAGGCGGCCCTTGAGTGTCAGGACATCCGGATCGTCAGCAACGGCGTCGAGCCCCGCAGCTATGAACGCGTCCCAGGCGCGGCTCGTGGAGCCGGCCCGGGCCAAGGCGAGGATAGGTTCGAGCTTTACCGTCACAAAAGTGCTTCTTCACCTAGCATTTGGAAATGAACCCCGTCCGGTCGGCTATCATGGTGGCGGGCCGCCGCTGCCCATATTGCCGCCATCGGGATCGAGAATGACCTGCTGCACGATTGAACAATCATCGGCGTCGGCGGAACTGAGGTTGAAATTGAATGCGTAAATGTATCGCTCGGATTTGCCGATCGGGTTTTCTCCGGGTCCGCGACTGCTACCATTTGTGAAGTAATTGCGCAGATACGCCCCGTGCGCCGCGCCAGATGGCAGCTTCAGTGCAACCGGTTCGGCGTCGTAAAACGACTTGTTCTTCGCGGCCTCGCGGCCGTCTTTGAGCGTTCCGGTAAAAAACAACGGAATGTCGCGAAATTGCACTGCCCCGTTATCGACGAACAGCAGAATGTTCGATTGTGCCGAAAAAGCAAAGTTCTGGAACGATCGGCGGATTGATTCGCAGTTGAGCGATCCGGGTGGAATCTGGTCGATATTGTCAGGGATCTGCAGGAACGCGATAGCGGCTTCCATCCGGCCTTGCATCGAGGCAAAATCGCAGCCGGTTGCATTGAAATAATGAATACGGGCGACATGCGACCCATCGGCGTTCAGCCGGATGAAGACCAGCACGTCATAAAGCGGATCGAATTTATAGCCGTCGGTGCGCGGCCCCGGCAGATCACCATAGCTAAGCTGTTTTGGGTCGATTGTCATGATATGTCCCTCCCTTTCAAAATATACGCCTGCAAAATTCGGTTGGTCCGCCGCATATTCTCTCGGTCGGGAAACGCCAACGCGACGGCATTTGCTGCGGCGATATCGGCACTGAAATCCTGCCCCATATTCTTGCGCGCCTTCGCCCGGTGGAGGAGAAAGCGCAGATGCGTTTCGGCAATTCGCGCATCGTCGCCAAACGCACGGAAACTTTGGTCATACTTCTGTAAGCTTGCCGAAATCAGCGACTGCGCTTCGTGATTATTACCCTTCTCCAAATAGACCGCCGCCATGCCAAGATCGGGCCAGCTGCGTCTCAATATATATTCAATGTTACGCGGATCGAGTGCGATCAGCTTGTCCATAAGCCGTGCTTCCGCCCGGCGATGCTTCAGCGCAATGTCTTGCTGGCCATGTTCGAGAGTGATCCGCGCGAGCCAGCCATGACGATTGGCCAAATCCTGCATCGTTTTGCGATCTTGCGGAAATTTGCGGTGCGCCAGCCCGACATATCCCACCGCATTTTGACAGTGGTTGATCGCGGTCGCAAGATCGGCGGCATCGCGAGAAGCAAGGTCGCATAGATTACCTTCGGAATAGCCAAGTTCCATCAAGCTGCGCAGACTATCCGGCTCGACCGCCGCCAGTTTTCCAGCCAGCGCGCGGTATGCGCGCCAACGAACAAGCGCGGTCGGTGCGTCACTTTTTGCCAACGCGCCGCGACCTACCCAATATTCGCTTTGCGCATGGGCGAACAGGCGGTCGGGATTGGCGGGTGCTCGCGCAAGCAGAGCTGCGGTGGTGCGGTGGGCTTCCCGAAATTTCAGCACAGCTTTATCCAGGCGGCCATATTTCTCGTCGTCTTCGCCCATCGCCAGCAAGACGCGCGTGCGGCGTTCGAGGCCGTCGTCGGTAAGCGCTGAAAGACTGCCTTGTTGCCTGTAGTGCGACATGGCGCGTTCGTTGACCGAAGCCATCGCTTCCGGCCTGCCAACGCCTTTCAATATCTCGCGCAGATCGGTGAGCATATATTCGACCAGACCGTCAGACGCCGCGCGCTGGCGCGTAGCTTCATTACGGGCAGAAACGGCAAATATCGTCATAACACCCATGACTAGCATCGCGGCAAGTGCGCCGAGCGTGATTGCCGTCACGCGGCGGATACGACGTTGGGCGTCACGCTGAATCAGCGCGTCGAGCCGCACGCCAGCGATCCCGGCAACGATTTTCAGGAACCCCAATTGCGGGCCATCACCTTCGGATCGGAGGTCGGCGGCAAGCGGTTCGAGTCCTCCTGCCGTCAAAGCTGGCGGGAACGAGGCTGACGGATCACCGGACAGCAAGACCGCCAGTATCGGTTTTTCGGGGTGAACCGAGCGAAACATTTCGATCTCTGCCGTGACCCAGGGTGACGTCGCTGCGTCGGGTGAGCACAGAACAATCAATGCCTCTGCATGGGCGATGGCATCGCGGATGGCGGCACTCAGGCTGGCTGCGGCTGCCAGATCTTCGCGGTCACGAAACATGGTGCCCAGCGACGCACCCTTGTCCCGCATTTCCGCGATCCTGCGCGGCAGACGGTATCGTTCCAGCTTGCGTTGCAAATTGGCAGCGGCAGCGGCATCGGCGTGGCTGTAGCTGATAAATGCGGCAAAACGCCGGGCATCATCACCGCCTTTGACCGGATTGTCAGCCACGTCTCCCATCGCATCCCCTTTGGCGTGATTTTGCTCTTTTACACGATATTAGAAATGGTTAAACCGATTCGTTTGTTACACTTGCCTGGACATAATCATCCAAAACCGCGCGATCGGTATCCGAAAACCGCAAGCCTAGCTTGCTGCGTCGCCACAATATATCGTCAGCCGAGCGAGCCCATTCAGCTGCAACCAGATAATCGACCTCGGCCTGATAAAGACCGTGGCCGAAATGGCTACCGAGATCGATAACAGATCGCGCACCGGCAAGCCATATCCGCGTCCGGGTGCCGTAGCTTCGCACCAGTCGGCGTATCAGATTTCGGTCGAGAAATGGATATTCAGCGGCCAGCGCGTCAGTGAGCGCCGCCACATCGTTTACGGAAAAATCTCCACCCGGCAGCGCCGCTTCCGCTGTCCACCCCTTGCCTGCCATTATCGGCAGATAGGCTGACAGGCGATCAAGCGCGCTGTCGGCGAGGTGGCGGTAGGTGGTAATCTTGCCACCGAAGACCGAGAGAATAGGCGCACCGCCACCGGCGCCTAGATCAACATCAAAATGATATCCGCGCGATGCAGTTTCGGGCTTGCCCGATCCGTCGTCGACAAGAGGCCGGACCCCGGCATAACTGTAAATGACGTCGGCAGGTGTCAGTTTCTGTCTGAAATAAGCGCCCGCCGATAAGCATAGATATGCGATCTCTTCCGCAGTAGCGGTCACATGGTCGAGCGACCCGTGATGGTCTGCATCGGTTGTGCCGATCAGCGTGAAGTCATCCTCATACGGAATAGCAAAGAAAATCCGGCCATCGGGGTTCTGACAGAAATAGGCCTGGGGTGTGTCGAACATGCTGGCGACGACGATATGCGAACCGCGCACCAGTCTTATCCGTTCATCCGCGTCGCGCTTGTGGCCGGTAGTGCGGGCGAGCAGG
>JANONL010000488.1:0-6161 GCA_031420815.1 Sphingomonadales bacterium
GGCTGGCGAGAATGGCCGGTTTTGGCTAAAATCGATCGACAAAAAATCACGCTTTGACACGCAGATCAGCGAAGTTGGCGAGGCAAAGCCGGGCGATTTGGTGCTCGCCGAACTGACCGGCAACGCCGTGCGCAAGTCGGCCAAGGTGACTGAGGTTCTGGGCGATCCGTTTGCACCAAAAAGTTTCAGCCTGATTGCCATCCACAAATACGGCATTCCGTTCGAGATGCCCGAAACAGTCGAGCGTGAGGCCGAGCGTGTTACCGACTTGCCTGTCACCGCCGACACCAGAGAAGACCTGCGCCGCCTTCCCATTATCGCCATCGATCCACGCGATGCGCGTGACTTCGATGATGCGATCTGGGCGACGCCGGACGAGGCGACCGGCGGCTTTCAAGCCATCGTCGCGATTGCCGATGTCAGTTACTATGTCCGCCCTGGCAGCGCGCTCGACCATGAGGCAGCGAAGCGCGGCAACAGCGTCTATTTCCCCGATCTGGTGGTGCCGATGCTGCCCCACGCACTGTCGTCGGACAAATGCTCGCTACGGGCAGGGGAGGACCGCGCGGTCATTGCCTGTCACCTGAGCATAAGCAAAACGGGCCAAGTGACGTCATGGCGTTTCACCCGCGCAATAGCCCGGATTGCTGCCAATATTCCTTATCCCGATGCGCAAGCGGCGATTGACGGAACGATAGAAAACCCGCTGCTCGAATCCGCTCTCAAGCCGCTATGGGCATGCTGGCGGTTATTGTCGAAGGCGCGCGACAAGCGTGCGCCATTGGAGTTGAACCTGCCCGAACGGCGGATCACGCTCGACGATGCGGGCAGGGTGACCGGCGTTGCTGTGCGCGAGCAGTTGGAAGCGCACCGTCTGGTCGAGGATTTCATGATCGCGGCCAATGTCGCGGCGGCCAAGGCGCTGGAGGCAAAGAAATCGCCGCTCATTTACCGCGCGCATGAAACGCCGAGCCGTGAGAAACTGGTCGCGCTGAAGGATTATCTGTCGACCTTTGGCATCGAGTTTGCGTTGGGGCAGGTGGTTAAGCCTTCGACTTTCAACGCCATTCTTGCTCAAGTGACCGACGACGAAATCCGCCCGCAAATCATGGAAGCGGTGCTACGTAGTCAAACACAGGCATATTATAGCCCGCGCAATGTCGGGCATTTCGGGCTGTCGCTCGGCAGTTATGGGCATTTCACGTCACCGATCCGCCGTTATGCCGACCTCGTTGTCCACCGCGCGCTGGTAAGCGCCTACGGGCTGGAAATGCCCGCGCCGAAGATCAAGGATGTCGAGCCGATTACCGGTCTCACCGAAAAGGCGATCATCAAGCTTGAGGCAACATCGGAAGCGATCAGCCGCACCGAACGCCGGGCGATGGAGGCCGAACGCGAGACCACTGACCGTTATGTCGCGGCGTATCTATCGGCACAGGTCGGCGAAGTCATTGAGGCGCGCATCACCGGCGTCCAGAATTTTGGTTTTTTTGCAACAGTAGAGGGTATTGGCGGCGATGGCTTGGTCCCGGTGTCAACACTGGGCCGCGACTATTTCCATTATGATGAAGGTAGCCAGACGCTAATCGGCGAGAAAACCAGACAAGAGTTTCGCCCCGGTATGCGCTTGCAACTGCGTTTGGCCGAGGCCAATCCTGTATCGGGTGCGCTCAGGTTCGAATTGCCCGAGGGTGGAACGCCCTCCGCGTCGGAACGGCGGACGCATAAGGGCAAACCAGCGAAGTTTAGCCCCGGAAAGCGCGGTCGGCCGTCGAATATCCGGCATCAGGGTAAGAAGCGCTGAGGAAATCCTCAGCTAAACTTCATTGTCATTCCCGCGAAAGCGGGGATCCATGGCCTGAGGCTTAGACCATGGTTCCCCGATCAAGTCGGGGATGACAAAAAAGTTTGAAATAACTGGCTTCTTTCTAACTCAACTCGTCGATCTGCTCTTCCGTCAATGACCCCGGAATAACCATCACCGGACAACGCAAGGTCCCCGCATTTGTCCCGGTAAAATGCACGATCAGCGGCCCCGGATCGCCCATCGCCGCCGCGCCCAACACCAATGCCGCAATCTCGGGGTGCTCGTCGAGCATTGTCTTCACCACCTCGATCGCATCGCCGGGCTTGACCGTTATCGCCGGGCGGTGGCCGAGCTCTTCGAATATCGTCCCCGCAGCCGCCGTCACCAGCTGCTCGGCCCGCACGCGCGCTTCCTCCTCCATCGTCGCCTGTACGCCGCCCCAAGCCACGAAATCGGCTTGTTCGACCAACGCCAATATATGCACTGCACCGCCGGTTTTGGCTGCACGGCGAGAGGCAAAACGCAGCGCGAGCCGCGCCTCCTCGGTCTCGTCGATCACCACCAGATATGTACGCATCGCTGACCCCCGTCCCCGTCATGTCAAAACGGGCGCTTATGAATTCGTATAGCCTGCGTGAAAACCGGCCTTCGCGCAAGCATTAGCCGCTTGACGCTGTGGAATGCTTGGCTATTCGTTTTTGCCAACAAGCGACCAAAAAAGGCCTCACCGATGTCTATCGAACTCAAAATGCCCGCCCTGTCACCGACGATGGAGGAGGGGACGCTGGCCAAATGGCTGGTGAAGGTGGGTGACAGCGTGTCTTCGGGAGATTTGCTCGCCGAAATCGAGACCGACAAAGCGACTATGGAGTTCGAAGCGATTGACGAGGGCGTCATCAAGGAGCTTCTGGTGGCCGAGGGGACTGACGGGGTAAAGGTTGGCACCGTGATAGCGGTGATTGCAGGTGAAGATGATGATGAGGCCGCGCCTGCGCTGACAGCTGCTTCTCCTGTTGTATCTAAGCCCGAGCCCGCAAAAAAAGAACCGTTCGTGTCGAGCGCAGTCGAGACACCGGTAAAGAGCGCGCAGACGGATGGGCCTCTCGACGACGCTCGAGGCGAACGGAAACTTAAAGAGCAACATTCTGCTACAGCCACCAAATCATCTGGCGGGCGCATTATTGTAAGCCCGCTGGCCAAGCGCATTGCGGCGGACAAGGGCATTGATCTTGCTGGCGTCACCGGCACTGGCCCCAATGGCCGGATTGTGAAGGCTGATATCGAGGGGCTTCGACAAGCTCAGCCCGAACGGATTGGGGAAACTTACGTTCGTCCTGAGCCTGTCGAAGGACAGCAGCTAAGCGCCGCAATCGAAACCGACATCCCGCACGAAATCATCAAACTCTCAAACATGCGCAAAACCATCGCGCGCCGCCTGACCGAGAGCAAACAGACCGTTCCGCATATCTACCTCACCGTCGATATCCGCCTCGACGCGCTGCTGAAACTGCGCGGCGAACTCAACGCGTCGCTGGAGGCGCGCGGCGTCAAGCTTTCGGTTAACGACATGCTGATCAAGGCGCTGGCCTTGGCGCTAATCCAGGTGCCCAAATGCAATGTCAGCTTTGCGGGCGACAATATGCTGCAATATTCCTGCGCCGACATCAGCGTCGCGGTGTCGGTGCCCACCGGCCTCATCACCCCCATCGTCACCGATGCCGCAAACAAGTCGCTATCTAAAATCTCGACCGAGATCGGCGAACTTGCGGGCCGTGCCAAGGAAGGCAAGCTGCAACCCCATGAATATCAGGGCGGCACAGCGTCGATCTCCAACATGGGCATGATGGGCATCAAGCAGTTCGACGCCGTCATCAACCCGCCGCAAGCGATGATCATGGCAATCGGCGCGGGCGAAAAGCGGCCCTATATTGTCGACGACGCCCTCGCCATCGCTACTGTGATGAGCGCAACGGGGTCATTCGACCACCGGGCAATCGACGGAGCCGACGGCGCGGAGTTGATGAAGGTCTTCAAGGAACTGGTGGAGAAGCCGTTGGGGTTGGTGGCTTGATTAACCTACTTCGACCAATTCTAGCGGTGCCCGTAATTGCATTACTGAACGCAGTTTTGATGGGTCTAGGTGATGGCGCTTATAATCTAATTGCTGATACAAACCCTGTCATCAAATGGCCCGGATCGTTCTGGGTTTTATTCTGGTACACGTTGATCTTTGCAAGCATTGTCGGCCTTGTGCTAGCTCCAATCATGATCTGGGCAGGCTCTAAACTTCCTCAGCCTAGGTTTGGTTATCTGCTCGGTATAGGGTCGACTGTCGGGCCAATACCCTTCTTGTTGCTGGAAGGGCTAAGCATTGACAGCTAAAACGGGATCGTTGTTTTTTCGCTGCTTGGCGGACTGTCTAGTGTGGTGTGGTGGCACCTGGTTGAAAAACATAGATTAGATCTGGAAATCGAAAATGCCTGAAAACTACGACCTCATTGTCCTCGGTTCCGGCCCCGGCGGCTATGTTGCCGCCATCCGCGCCGCGCAGCTTGGGCTGAAAACAGCGATTGTTGAGCGGGAGTTGCTCGGCGGCATTTGCCTCAACTGGGGTTGCATCCCGACCAAAGCGTTGCTGCGCTCGGCGGAGATTTATCATTATATGCAACATGCGGGCGATTACGGGCTGACTGCGGCGGGTATCAGCGCCGATATCGACGCGGTCGTGAAGCGGTCGCGCGGTGTGGCGAAGCAGCTGAACCAGGGTGTCACGCATCTGATGAAGAAGAACAAGATCGCAGTGCATATGGGCGAGGGGAGGCTGACGGCCGCAGGAAAAGTGACAGTCACTTTTGAAGAAAAAGGTGACAGTCACTTTTTGGAGCTGACCGCCAAGAACATCATCCTCGCCACCGGTGCGCGCGCTCGCGATCTGCCGTTCGCACCCGCCGATGGAAAGCGCATCTGGACTTATCGCCACGCGATGGTGCCGCCCGAAATGCCGAAGAAGCTGCTCGTGATCGGCTCGGGCGCGATCGGCATCGAATTTGCGAGCTTTTACAACGATATGGGCGCTGAGGTGACCGTGGTCGAAATGCTCGACCGCATCGTGCCGGTCGAGGATGCCGATGTCTCAACTTTCCTTGAAAAGGCACTGAAAAAGCAGGGTATGACGATCATGACCGGGGCAGGGGTCGAAGAACTGACGTCCGCGCCTGATGGCGTCAAAGCCAAGATTAAGGGCAAGGACGGCAAGGTCGTGAGCAGCGACTTCACCCATTGCATCGTCGCCATCGGCATCGTTCCCAATACCGAAAATATCGGGCTTGAGGCGCTTGGTGTAGAAATGGACCGTGGCTTCCTCAAAACCGACGCGATGTGCCGCACCAATGTGGACGGCCTTTGGGCCATCGGCGACATCACCGCACCGCCGTGGCTGGCGCACAAAGCGAGCCACGAAGGCGTCATCGCTGCCGAAGCCATTGCAGGCGGCCATCCGCACGCGATGGACCCGCTCAATATCCCCGGCTGCACCTATTGCCACCCGCAAGTCGCCTCGGTCGGCCTGACCGAAGCCAAGGCCAAGGAGCTAGGCCATGACGTCAAGGTCGGCAACTTCCCCTTCATCGGCAACGGCAAGGCCATCGCGCTGGGCGAGGCGGAGGGCTTCATCAAGACCGTGTTTGACGCAAAAACCGGAGAGTTACTCGGTGCGCATATGGTCGGCGCCGAAGTGACCGAGCTGATCCAGGGCTACACCATCGGGAAAACGGCGGAACTGGTCGAAGCCGATTTCATGCACACAGTCTTCCCGCATCCAACTTTAAGCGAGATGATGCACGAGAGCGTGTTGGCGGCGTATGGGCGCACGTTGCATATGTAATTGACTAATACTGTATTACGTATTACGTATTACCTCATGCAGTTTAGCAAGGTAACATCGAAATTTCAGGCAACGGTTCCGTCCGACGTGCGCGCCGCGCTTGGGATTAAGGCGGGCGATACGATTGCATGGAATGTGAAGGATGGGGTGGCGACTGTGCGCCTCATTCCGCGCAATCTGAAAGGGTGGGATACTGTCGACTGGTTGGCGTTTGCGCCCGAATGGCTCAGCCCGGAAGACGAAGAAGCATTTCGTGATCTTTAAGCCTTTCGACGTCGTCACATTTGCTTTTCCCTTCGTCGAGAAAGCCGGTTTCGTGACACGACCCGTCGTCATTCTATCCGGCCATGCCGGCTTCAGCGCAGGAAGCGGGATATCGATTGTCGCAATGATTACGTCCGCGAAGCGTTCTGCTTGGCCGCTGGATATCACCATGACCGACTTGGCTAGTGCCGGATTAAGCCATCCGTG
>JANONL010000489.1:0-4289 GCA_031420815.1 Sphingomonadales bacterium
GACGCCGAAAGTGAAAAACTGGTGCAGGATGCGTTGGAGCATTTGATGCAGGACCGCACCACCATCGTTATCGCCCACCGGTTGGCAACCGTGCGTTCGGCTGACCGCATCATCGTCATGGATCAGGGCAAGATTGTCGAAGAGGGCGATCACGCTACGCTGAGTGCTGCGGGCGGACTATACGCTCGTCTCGCCAGCCTACAATTCGACGCTTAACGGTCAGTACCCTAAAACGACGCCCGTAGCCGTTCGATCATCGCGTGCGGTTCCGGCACCCGCGGTGCTTCGCTCAATATCTTGTTGCTGATGCGTTGCAGGCGGAAATACAAATCTTCGCTTGCCGCGATCAATGTCTGTGCTTCCTCGGAAAAACGCCCGACTTGAAACCCGTCGCTTGCGGGGGCATAACCCAATGAACGGGCTTCGCTGTTGGCTTCGTCGTGCGAAAGTTCGCCTGCTCGCAACGCTTTCTGGTTTAACAACCAAGCAATACTGTGCATTAACCGCGTTGTGACCTTCAGCGACTCGCACGAGAACGCGACTGATATTTCCGGCGACAAATTGCCCGCCATCTGGTCCCGGTCGAAATAAGACCGTGCCTCGTCTGCCAGCAACATCGCCTCGGTATAAAGCGCGGTCAGCAGTTTTGGCGTTAATTCATGATGCAGCGTCGACATCGGCTGGTTATGTCAGATGCCGGGAATGATTGTTAGTGTAAAGCGACGCAAAATAAGGACGCCCGCGCCACTGTGCCGCGATGGAACGATGCGCGGCGAAAAGTAAAACAGCGCGGGTCAGGGCTTAAGCGAGGATGTCGGGGACCAGTTGGTCCTCCAGTCGCATGATCTGGTCTTTCAATATCAGCTTTTTCTTTTTCAGCCGGGCAATCTGCAACTGATCGACCACCGGCTGGGCGCGTAAAGCGGTTATCGCGTCGTCAAGGTCGCGGTGCTCGATTTTCAGCTGACTGAGCTGCTGCTGATACCCTTCATCGTTCATACCGTCCTCTAACCCGATCGCCGTTAACAAGTCACCGCTAAAATCAGGGGCGGCGCCTCAATTCGCTGGCCATATCAAATTGGGTGGAGACAACATAAATGATTCATGATTTACTCATGAAGTTAGGTCGTCGAGTCTCACAATAAGGAGAATGAGGTGAATAGCAGCCATATGTCCGCGCTCCGCATGAAACATGCCGAATTGGAAGAAAAACTGGATCGCGAAGAAAACCGACCCTTCCCAAACACCAGCCTCATCCACACTCTGAAAAAACAAAAGCTACATCTCAAAGATGTGATCGTGCAGGAATCGCTCCCTGCCTGACACTGTCATGCTTTGATAAAATTCGTGCATCGGGTCTCGCGCCCATGAATCGCATCTGCTAGGTGCGGTAACATGGAAAGCGCGACCCGATCTGCCCGTAACATATTGACCGGCCTGCACGAAGTTATGGCAGCCAAAAACCATGCACAAGCGAAGCTGAACCATGTCGTCAATATCATCGGTGAAGCGCTATCGAGCGAGGTGTGTTCGATATATCTGCTGCGTGATGGGGCTCTCGAACTGTTTGCGACGCGCGGGCTGAACGAGGCGGCGGTGCATGTCACCCGGCTGGGCCTTGGCGAAGGGCTGGTCGGCACGATTGCCGAAAATGTCGAAACGCTGAACCTCGACGAAGCTGCGGCTCATCCCAATTTTCGGTATATCCCGGAAACCGGCGAAGAGCGTTTTCACAGCTTTGCCGGTGTGCCGATCGTGCGTGCCGAACGCGCCGTCGGCGTGCTGGCCGTTCAGCATGTCGAACCACGCAAATATGAAGAGGTCGAAATTGAGGCGCTACAGACCGTGGCGATGGTGCTGTCCGAACTGATCGCCAACGCCGACCTGATCGACGACCCCAACGCGGCGGGCGCCAGCGATACCGGTACAATTGCGCTCAGCGGGCTGCCGCTGGTTAAGGGTGCAGCGGCGGGCGTTGCCATTTTCCATCAGCCCAATGTCAGGATCGAGCATACCGTTGCCGAAGACACCGAGGCCGAGCGCCAGCGTGTTTATTCGGCCTTCGACAAGATGCGCGAACAGATCGACCGGATGGCCAGCCAGATCGATTTCGGCACCGGCGGCGAACATGAAGAGGTTATCGCTACCTACAAGATGTTTGCTTACGACGAAGGCTGGAGCAGGCGTATCAACGAGGCCATCGACAGCGGCTTGACCGCCGAGGCCGCAATCGAGCGCGTGCAGCAGCGCACGCGGATGCGGATGCGGCAAATTGACGACCCGCTGCTTGCCGACCGGATGCACGATCTGGAAGATCTGTCCAACCGCCTGCTCCGCATCGTATCAGGCCAGATGAGCACGGCAGCGCAGTTGGGGCTGAAGCAGGACTCGATCCTGATCGCGCGCAATCTGGGTCCTGCCGAACTGCTGGAATATGACAGGCGCCGGTTGCGCGGGGTCATCCTCGAAGAAGGTTCACTGACAGCGCATGTCGTGATCGTGGCGCGCGCGATGGGCATTCCGGTTCTCGGCCGCGTCAGCGGTGTCCGCCACAAGGTACGCGACGGCGATATGTTGCTGCTTAACGCGGATGAAAATAGCGTCATTGTACGCCCCGGCAGCGGTGCCGAGGAAGCCTTTCAGGGTGAGCTGGTCGACCGGCAGAAAAAGAAAGCGCGCTATGCCGGGATGCGTGACGAGGCTGCGGTGACGCTCGACGGCGTGCCGATCACGTTGATGATCAACGCCGGTTTGCGCGATGACATGTCGGCGCTGGCGCTCACCGGAGCGGACGGTATCGGGCTTTTTCGCACCGAATTCCAGTTCCTGATATCCGCCACCCTGCCGCAACGCGAGCGTCAGCAACGCTTCTACCGTGACGTTCTCGATGCAGCGGGTGACAAGCCCGTGATCTTCCGCACGCTCGACGTCGGCGGCGACAAGGCATTGCCCTATTTGAAAGATAAAACCAGCGAGGAGGAAAATCCTGCGCTCGGCTGGCGCGCGCTCAGGCTTTCATTGGACCATGCAGGGTTGATGAAAGCGCAGGCTCGCGCGTTGATCGAGGCATCGGCGGGACGGACGCTTAATGTCATGTTTCCGATGGTTTCCGAACCTTGGGAGTTCGACGCTGCGCGCGCGATTTTCGATGCGCAGGTCGAATATTTGACCAAACAGAAAAAGCATCTGCCCAACCGCATACGGTTTGGCGCGATGCTTGAGGTTCCGGCGCTCGCGGAGGTGCTGGATCAATTATTGCCGAAGCTCGATTTTCTGTCGATCGGCACCAACGACCTGACCCAGTTTCTTTTCGCAGCCGACCGTGCCGACCCCCGTCTGGCCGAGCGCTACGACTGGTTAAGCCCGGCTATATTGCGGTTCTTGCACCGGATTGTCGTCACGACCAACGGCCACCCGGTCGATGTCACCGTATGCGGCGAGATGGGGGGACGCAGTCTGGAGGCGCTGGCATTAATCGGAATTGGCATCAAACGGCTGTCAATAACGCCGGCGGCAATCGGACCGGTAAAAGTGATGATCCGGTCGAGTAATTTTGCCGCCATTCAGTCGAAAATGTCGGAACTTCTGTTGTCGCCGCCACAAAATATGCGCGAAGCTTTGGCTTCTTGGGCGAATGATCAGAAAATCGAAATCGGCTGAACCGTTCGGGATCGGCGATGTAAATTCCTGTCAGCGCCATTGACATTAGTTTACAGAATGCCATTGTCCGCGCACTGCCCGGTAGAGGCATCAGGAGGGTCGGTCTGTGGAGAGTGAAGTGGGTGATAATTCCCCGAGCGGTGAAGAATTCCGGTTTCAAACGGTCGGTGAGCAGCTGAAAGCTGAACGCGAACGGAAATCGTTGAGTTTGGCTGATCTGGCCGCACAGACGCGCGTTCCGATGCGTCATCTCGACGCTATAGAGAAATCCGAGTTTTCAACGCTTCCCGGAACGACTTATACTTTGGGGTTTGCCCGGTCTTACGCGCGCGCGCTGGAAATGGACGCAGCGAAGCTGAGCGCCGACCTACGGCAAGAGCTGTCGCAAGGTGGCTATGACGGATATCAGGCACCGACCCAGAATTACGAACCGACCGATCCGGCGCAGGTGCCATCAAGAACGTTGGCGTGGACTGCTGCGGCCATCGGGGTCTTGGTTGTTGCCGCATATCTGTTCTGGCGCAGCTACGCTATGACCGATGCACCCGCCCCGGCACCCGCGACCGCGACCGCATCGATTACCGCAACCAAGGCGGTACCCGGTGCTGGTTCAACGGCACCGGTCAATG
>JANONL010000490.1:0-2423 GCA_031420815.1 Sphingomonadales bacterium
ATATCGCATCCAGCTTGGACCCGATATCACCCAAGGTCTGGGCGCCGGGTCGCGGCCAGAAGTGGGCCGCGCGGCTGCCGAAGAAACCATCGAACAGGTCAAGACGGCATTGGCGGGTGCGCATATGTGTTTCATCGCGGCCGGCATGGGCGGCGGTACGGGTACTGGGGCGGCACCGGTGATCGCGCAAGCGGCGCGCGAACTGAATATCCTGACCGTTGGCGTCATAACCAAGCCCTTCATCTTTGAAGGTTCGCGCCGGATGCGTTCGGCAGAAGCGGGGATTGAGGAGCTACAACGGCATGTCGATACGTTGATCGTCATTCCGAACCAAAATCTCTTCTTGGTCGCCAACCCTAACACCACTTTCAAGGAGGCATTTCTGCTTGCTGACGAAGTGCTGCAACAGGGTGTACGCGGCATTACTGACCTTATGGTGATGCCTGGTCTCATCAACCTCGACTTTGCCGACGTGCGCTCTGTAATGCATGAAATGGGCAAGGCGATGATGGGTACGGGCGAAGCTGAAGGCGACGGTCGCGCGCTGGAAGCAGCGGAGAGGGCGATCTCCAATCCGCTGCTCGACGGTGTGTCGATGCAGGGTGCGAAGGGCGTAATCGTCTCGATTACCGGCGGCGAAGATATGCGCTTGATGGAAGTTGATGAAGCTGCGAACCACATTCGTGAATTGGTTGACCCCGATGCCAACATCATCTGGGGTTCGGCCTTTAACGAGAATTTGAACGGCAAGATCCGCGTTTCGGTGGTTGCCACCGGCATCGATAGCGACGCCGCAGCGGTAGCCTCATCAGCGGCAGCAAGGCCGTTTGCGTTTAGCCGCCCGGCTGAACCAGCTGCTGAAGTCGCGCCCGTTACATCAAGCCTGTTTTCCGCTGAACCCGAACCGTTAGCCGGTGAAGCGGAAGTCGAGGTCGAAGTGGAAGTTGCCGAAGATAACAGCCTCGACCTGACCAGCGAGTATGGCATCGACGATGTGAGTGAAGACACCGAAGAAGAAGCTTCGCCTGCTTGGACTCGGGCCGAAGCAACGCAAGGCGCCGATGATCTTTTGGAACTGGGTGATGCACAGGTTGCCAATGAAAATGCTGACGAAGACGAGGCCGAGCCTGAAATGGCCGAATCTGCGTCTCAAGTCGACGTGACTCCGGCGCCAGAGCGCGCACCGCCGCGCATCTCGACCGGCGGGACGCTGTTTGAGCGCATGTCCAACCTGTCGCGCGGGCTGTCGCGTTCGGACGAAGAAGAGGATGAGGCTAAGGACGAGACCGCTTCTGGTGGTCTCCACATTCCGCGCTTCCTTGACCGGCAAAGCAACAACTGATCGTTCAGGGCTGCGCAAGCCAGAATTTGGTAACGGAACACCTCGTCTTTTTTGAGAAACCGTTAATCGGCGGGTGGGTAAGCTTGTTTTGCATGCCGCGCGCCGATCAACCAATAAGTCAGGCATGAATGTGATAGTATTACGCAGCCTTGTTGCTGTTTCGATGATTGCTTTGTCGGCGGGTTCCGTTGCGCAGGATGTCGATGAAAGTGCGCTTGACGAACTCGATAAGAAGTCCGTGCCTCAGGTTGTTGTCCGCGAAGCGCCGGGTTCGGTCGAATTGCGCGCTGCGATGCGGCGGATCGCGATGTCGCCGGGTGATGCGGATGCACTCGCCGATGCGGGCAATGCAGCGCTCACGTTGGGGGACGCGAATGCGGCGCTCAACTTCTTTACCCGAGCGAGCGCCATCCGACCGCGCGATGGCCGGATAATCTCTGGCTTGGCATCGGCGACGGTCAGGACCGAAAATCCGTTCGAAGCGTTGCGGCTGTTCGACGATGCGGTGAAGCTTGGCGTTAGCGAACGTGCGATAGCAGCCGACCGTGGGCTTGCATTTGACTTGCTTGGTAATTTTTCCCGCGCACAGCAGGATTACCAGCTTGCGCGCGGCGCATCGTCCTCGGCAGATTTGGTCGTTCGGCAGGCAATATCGCTATCGCTGGCTGGTCAGAAGAATGAGGCAGACGCCATGCTTTTGCCATTGTTGCAAAAGAATAATCCGGACGCATGGCGAGCACGGGCGTTCATGCTGGCGGCGCGTGGCGATTACCGCGAAGCGACCAAAGTGACGCAAGGATTCATGGACGTGCGTTCTGCTCAAAAAATGGAGCGGTATTTACGGCTTATGCCTGATTTGACCCGCGCTCAGCAAGCAGCAGCTATTCATCTAGGGCATTTTCCGGCGAATAACATCGGTCGCGACAGTGAGAGTGTTCGCCGTGTAGCTGCAACAATACCGACGGTTGCGCAAGTAAAGAACGACTCACGGCTGATTCCGGCAGGTGCGCCTCTCGGGCAGAAAGCAATCGCGGAAAAGCCCATTAAAGAAACCAAAAAGGCCCGACGGGAACGAGAGCGC
>JANONL010000491.1:0-1727 GCA_031420815.1 Sphingomonadales bacterium
TGGTCGTGGAAGACCAACTGGGCAGTCGGGTGGCTGACAGCGGCGAGCGTGGTCACGCGCGCCGCGTCTTCGCGGGTGAACGGTGTGGAGGGGGCGCAGATACCGATTTTCACAACTTGCCTCCCACTTCCTTGTCATTCCTGCGGAGGCGGGAATCCATGGCCTGAGGGTTCCGCCAAAACTGAGAGTACAGACCATGGGCTCCCGCTTTCGCGGGAGTGACAAACCAGGTGGGCGGAAGGACCATTGCCAAAAACACGTTACGGCAATAGCGGTCCTCCATGCACAAAAACAAATCCTATTTCTTCTGTGGCATCGGTGGCTCGGGCATGTTGCCGCTCGCCAATATCGTTCGCGATGCGGGCGCAAGCGTGGCGGGGTCCGACCGTGCGCTCGACCAAGGGCGATTGGCGCCGAAATTCGAATGGCTGCAAAGCCTGGGTATCGCCCTGTTTGCCCAAGACGGCAGCGGCCTTGTCAGCGGTGACCAAATCCTCATCGCCTCTGCTGCAATCGAGGACAGCGTGCCTGATATTGCCAAAGCCAATGCCCTGGGCTGCCAGCGGATGACCCGCGCCGAATTGCTGGCGGAACTGTTCAACGCCGCGCCGCGCAGCATCGCGGTTGGCGGGACCAGCGGCAAATCGACTGTAACCGGCATGATCGGCTGGATACTGACCGAGGCGGGGCTGGACCCGACGATCATGAACGGCGCGGTGATGAAGAATTTCGTCGCCGACGACGCGCCGTTCGCCAGCGCAAGGGTGGGCCAAAAAACCACAGGTTCGCGGGAGGTTTTCGTCTCCGAGGTCGATGAAAGCGACGGCTCGATTGCGTTGTTCACGCCCGAAGTCGCAGTGTTAAACAACGTCAGCCTTGACCATAAAAGCCTCGAAGAATTGCGGCGGTTATTTGGTGACTTTGCGAGACAAGCGAAATGCTGCGTGTGGAATGCCGATGATGCGGAGACGGTGAATTTGATGAAGTTAATCGGCGTTGATTTGGGGACAGTCACTTTAGCGCATTCATTGCCGCACGGGCTGTCTTCTGGTGACTGTCCCCAAATCTACTCGCACGAAACTCGTGATAGCAAATTTATCTCCTTCGGCTTCACACCCAGCGCCGACATCCGCGCAACCGACATCACCGACTTGCCACTCGGCAGCCGCTTTACGCTCCATGCACAGGGCGAAACCCACCCGGTCACGCTAATCGTCCCCGGCCGCCACAATATCGCCAACGCGCTCGCCGCAATTGCCGCGAGCATCGCGCTTGGCGTGGGCGTAGCGCAGGCGGTGCGCGGCGTGGAGGGCTTCAACGGCCTCGCCCGCCGCTTCGACATTGTCGGGACCACAAATGGCATCACCGTCATCGACGATTTCGGCCATAACCCCGATAAAATCGCCGCGACCCTCGCGACGCTTAAAGCCTTTCCGGGCCGGATCATCGCCTTCTTCCAACCCCACGGCTACGGCCCGATCCGCAACATGGGTACCGAACTCGCCGCCGTGTTTGCGCAGATGTTGGGCGAAGACGACCACCTGATCCTGTGCGATCCCGTCTATTTCGGCGGCACCGTGGATAAAAGCATCGGCAGCCAGAGCATCACCGACGCGGTGGTCGCGGCGGGGAAAAACGCCGAATATATCCCGGCCCGCGAAGACTGCGGTAGTCGCATTGTCGAACTGGCAAGGCCCGGCGACCGGATCGTGATCATGGGCGCCCGC